>WTIY01000093.1 GCA_011525065.1 Flavobacteriales bacterium | reverse complement strand
GTGTAGTGCAAACGGGCTAAACTCAGCTGTATTGAAGCCTTTGCCACCTCATCCTTTTGTTGTTCGGCACGAGTTATGGCCTCCTCTAGGGTAACAAGAGCGGACTCGAATTCATTTTGCGCTAAATATTGTAGACCCAATTCGTGTTGTACGCTGGCGTTGTCTGTCCTTTGGTCTTGAGCAATGAGTTTTGCTTTATGGGGCACCAACAAGAGCAGTAGGAACAAAAGCCGCATTATGAACATGGGGTTAGGCATAGTTGCATTCTACTTGGTCCATAAAGATAATTAATTTGGGTCGAACAAGACGGGCTTTCGCATTATTATAGACCAATGACCAATGGCTAGTAGGCTCCAGAAGGGTTCAAAAAAACAATGCAGGATCCTAGAGAATATGCTTTTGGGCTTTATAGGAAGACCGAACCAATGCGCCGCTTTCTACATGACGGAATCCCAGAGACAAGCCAATTGTTTCATAGGTTTTGAACTGTTCTGGCGTTATGAATTCTTTGACTGGTAAGTGCCGCTTGGAGGGTTGTAAATACTGCCCTAAAGTCACGACATCAACCTTCGCTTGACGTAAATCCTCTAAGGTTTGAATGACTTCATCCTCACGCTCTCCCAATCCTAGCATGATGCCACTTTTGGTCCGGTTGATGCCTTGGTCTTTGAGATAGGTTAAAACCTCAAGACTTCGGTCGTACTGGGCTTGAATCCGCACTTCTCTGGTGAGTCTACGCACGGTTTCCATGTTGTGTGAAACTACCTCAGGCGCTACTTTGACAATGCGGTCCAGAGGTTTGGTTTGGCCTTGAAAATCTGGAATCAAGGTTTCGAGGGTGGTTTCAGGATTCATGCGGCGAATGGCCTTGACCGTCTCGGCCCAAAGAATGGATCCCATGTCCTTGAGGTCGTCCCGATCTACAGAGGTAATTACCGCGTGCTTAATCTTCATGATTTTGATGGATCGAGCAACTTTTTCTGGTTCGTCCCAATCCACGTCTTGTGGACGACCCGTTTTTACGCCGCAAAAACCACATGAACGGGTACAAACATTACCCAAAATCATGAAGGTCGCTGTCCCTTCTGTCCAACATTCTCCCATGTTTGGACAGCTCCCTGAAGTACAAATGGTGTGCAGGTTATACTGGTCTACAAGACCGCGTAATTCGGTGTATTTTTTTCCAGTTGGGAGTTTTACCCGCAACCATTTGGGTTTCGGTTCCGGTTTTGTCAAGATTGTCTGGGTTTCACTCATGATTCACTGCCTTCATTTGACCGTACAAAGATAGTATATTCTGTCTTTTACCCCAGCCAATATTCAGGATAATCTTGTGCTTAAATGGACCAGAATCAACCCAGAACATTAAGGTGAATTTAGAGGATGGATAAGTACCATAGACTAAATCCGATCAACAATAAAATGGACAATACACTTAGCGTACGGATTACAATTCCGGGACGATGTTCCTCAGCCATAGAAGTTCCATTGACCAGTTTGTAGATCACAATGGCATAAAATGGAGCTGAGACAAACGAAAGTATGGTGCCAATGGCAATCAAAGTACCCATCTGATCCGTCAGTCCCAAGTATACCGCCACACTACCGATGACTAAAATTACTAACCAGGTCATGTAATTCAATCGATAAGCTCTGGGAAAGAGCAGTTCACTGATTTTGGCCATTACACGAGGCGAACCGTCCAAAGTGGTCAAAGAGGTGCTGAACATGGTGGTGAGCGCCGCCAGCCCAATGAAACCTTTGGCTGATGATCCCAAACTATCGGTGTACATATTGATGAGCTGACTGGCAAAAACAGCCCCTTGATTTGAAAACTCCTCACCTTGATCAAACATGACCAGTCCGCCCAACAATATAAAGCTCAGACCGATGACCACCGTCGCCAGGTAGCCAATATTAAAATCTAAGCGCACTTGTTGCTCGCTTAGATCGGGGTTCAATTGTTTTTTTTCTACCGCCCAAAGGGATTGCCAAATGGCTAAATCCAAGGGCGCTGGCATCCAGCCCATAAAAGCGATTAAAAAAGCAATGCCTAAACCAGTTTGAGGAATTACCTGGGTCCAATCTGGACGTACTTCATGGGCCGACCACGCTAAAATCACCGCTAAAATTGTACTCAAGGTCAAAGCAATAACCACCCATTTCATCACTTGATCCAGCAGCGAAAATCGCCCCCGAATTAAAATCAAAAAACAAAGCAATAGAATGATTCCAGCCCAGATTAATGGGGATCCGAGGCCGGTTAGTGAGGTGGCAATGCCAGCCGTTACAATGGTTACTGCTGTTTGAAAGGTGAACATGGTCATTAAACTCAATAGGAAGTAGGTCGCCAGAACCCAGCGGCCAAGAGTCTGGAAACCCGTCAATAAATCCTGTCCTGTTTTGCTGGTGTAATGAACGCCAAAAGCAAAAAATGGATATTTGATTAGGTTGATTAACAACAAGGCCCAAATCAAGCCAAAACCAAAGTCTGCGCCAGCCCTTGTCGATTGAACCAAATGGGACACCCCGATGGCCGCACCCGCGAACATCAAACCTGGCCCAAGTTTTTGAAACAGATTTTTCATCGATTTGGCGATTGATCGATGAGCTCTGCCATGAGTTTTTTAGCGCGGAGCAGACGTACCTTGATGTTGGTCATGGGTTCATTCAACTGCTGGGCGATGTCCTTGTAAGACAATTCTTGAAAATACCTGAGTTGCAGAACCTCGCGATAAATGGGCTTAAGCGATTTCATCATCCCCTGCAATTGAAGCAGGTTTTGCTCTTGTATTAGTGCATCTTCTCGGGTCGGGCTGCCATCGGCAATCGCGGCACCTTGTGATTTATTGTCTTCTAATGGTTCAACAAAGATGGAATTCTTCCTTTTGCGATAACGATCAATTTGAATGTTTTTAGAGATGGTGATCACCCACGTGCTAAAAGTATATTGAGGATCAAATTGATCAATTTTATCAAAAGCTTTGGCAAAGGCTTCTATGGTGATGTCCTCAGCCTCAGATTCGTTTTGAACCCGTTTTAATTGAAAACCAAATACCATGTTCCAGCAGTGATCCAACAATTTCTTGAAGGCCATTTGATCGCCTTGCTTGGCTTTGGCAATGACACTAAGGACTTCCTTTTGACTCAGTTCCAATGGCTTGGTTTTGAAAATCGATTCCAAACAAATATAACCATTTGAGCGCAAATTAAAATGGGTTCCAGAAGGGGGGTCCAAAGGATGAGATCAGATGTTTTAAGGCGGTTGAAACCTGGTTTGAGTTGCCAAATCACAATCACTACGCGTAACATGAACAGTCCCATTATGATCTTAAAATGAATTGAATTTGAAGAATTCAGAAAAATGCCCAATAGGCCGAGCGCATAGAAAACCACAATGCTGCCTGCGTATAGCCCAAGGGTGAGTTGTGTCTGTCTTCTGTAGTGATGGGCCGTAGTGATGTGTCTTCTTTTTTGGCGAATCCACTCGGTCCAAGTGGTTTTAGGCAAGGACCAGGTAAATGAATCGGGCTCGATCATCCAACTTGTATTTTGGGCAGTGGCGCAATGATTTACCAGTAAATCGTCGTCGCCCGATGGAAACCTCGCGTGCTCTTCGGATTGAGTATAGCCCTCAAGCAGTGATTT
The DNA here is from genome assembly GCA_011525065.1 of Flavobacteriales bacterium. Lineage (GTDB taxonomy): Bacteria > Bacteroidota > Bacteroidia > Flavobacteriales > Flavobacteriaceae > BACL21. Next base: position 4,177 of record WTIY01000093.1, on the reverse strand, counting down.
GTGATAGGCCAAATTTCGCCCTACGCCCATATAGGGAAAATTGGCCATGGCTTGGCCTAAATATAGTGAGGCCGTCATGGCTGTCTCGTAACGAATGAGGGCGTTGAGCACCCCAGGTTTTTTATCGAGACCGCCGTAGCCCAACACCAATAATTTACGTTTAGTCAGTGGAGCGGTCATAAGCTGAACCCAATCTTTCGAGGCGGGGCGGCAGTCCGCATCCGTGAGCAGCAATAAATCAAATTTAGAGGCCTCAATCCCTAACTTTAGGGCTTGTTTTTTGCCGGGAATTTTATTGTCTACCCCCTTAAAATCAATAACCCGGAGTCGATCATCTGATGATTTTATGCGGCTTAGAACTTCGAGGCTATGATCGTTTGAGTGATCATTAACCACGATCACTTCATACTTCTTGTGATTCTGATCGAGTAATTCGGGAATAAGCGTATTGAGCTGGTCTGCCGCGTTCTGGGCACAAACAATAACTGAAACTCCGGTGATATGTGAAGGGCTGTTGTGTTTAGTCCGTTGAATTCGACCCACACGCCCCATTCTGAATATAAAAAATAGGTGGATCAAAAAAGCGGCTGTGATGCCAAAGAGCAAACCGCAGTCCCAAACCATTAGGCGCGTTCTGTGCCGTTACATTCCGAAAATTGATCGGGTGACTTACCACAAAAGCTGCAGGATTCTCCTTCTTTATTTAAAAATGGGCTTTGCGAGGCACAGGTCCCTGCAAATTCCCCGTCTTTTTTACCCCATATTTTAATGGCGATACCAGCAAAAGCCAATACCAAAAGACCGATGGTGAGTAGCAATAATTTCATGAGACAAAATTACAATAAAGCCAATAAATTTGGCAAGAATTTTTAATTTTAAACCATGCTTTGGCATTGATTTCCAGCGCTCAGGTCGATCTGGTCTTACCGCTGATTGAGTGATGCTTTTTAATTTTTTAATCATGAAATACAGAATGTTTCCATCCCTTAAAATGTCATTTTTATTGGGTTTTGTGTTTTTGATGCTCAGCTGCGCCCAATCTGGACAGCGCGTCGAGCAGAGCGAACAAACCGATCAAAATAAGGCAGAGCAAGAAAAAATGAGAAGAAGTATGTTGTTTGGTCTTATCGCCGATAGCAGAATTGAGACCTTATCTGCCTTTGCCGTGGCCAATGATTATTCTGATCTGTTTGGCAAGGATTCTGGACCACTACTGTTATTTGCCCCGACAAATGAGGCTTTTGAAAAAGTGGATTCTGTAACACTCAGGTCCTGGCGTGACCAAAAAAATGGCATGATGAAGCGTTTAATTGGCAACCACATTGTCAAAGTTGATCAACTCAGCGATGATTTGTCGATTTACTTGGATCAAAACTTAACGGCCCTAAATGGATCGACTTTGAAAATCATTCAAGAGCAACAGGCGTACTATTTAGAGGACGTCAAAGGCAATCGTGCTTTGATTGGCCCCAATCCATTGCGTATGGACAATGGGGACATTTACTATCTGGATGAGGTATTGTACTGAATTCAGCCGGGAAGCTGAGTGCTGATCGGCTGTCCCGATCAATAAATATTCACCTCGGGCATCAGGCGAATGCCAAACTCTTTCTCAACTTTATCTTGAATGCTTTGGGCCAGTCGCCATATTTCTGCACCAGTGGCTTGGCCATAATTGACCAGGACCAGGGCTTGATGTTTATGGACTCCGGCATCTCCCTGACGAAATCCTTTATATCCAGCCGTTTCAATTAACCAAGCCGCAGGAATTTTTTGCTGTCCATCACCTGTATCATAGGTGGGTAATTGGGGATAATTCACTTTGAGTTGGTCTGCTGTCTTTTTGGCGATGATGGGATTTTTAAAAAAACTTCCACTGTTGCCTAAGATTTTTGGGTCTGGAAGCTTAGACTGTCGAATAGAAATTACGGCCGCTGCAACATCTCGAATGCTGGGATTATCGATTCCCGACTGGCTTAAAACGTCTTTAATGCTACCATAATCTAGGGTGAGCCGATGGTTGGTTTTGGTCAGTCTAAGTCGTACGCTACAAATCACGTATTTATTTTTGAGCTTTTGTTTAAACACGCTCTCACGGTAACCAAAAGCGCAGGCTTCTCGATCAAAATATTCAAATTCTTGGGTCTCTCGATTCATGGCCACGCATGAGTCAAAAACGTCTTTGAGTTCGACTCCGTAAGCGCCAATATTTTGCATTGGGGCCGTTCCCATTTGACCTGGAATTAAGGCCAGATTTTCAATGCCCCCATAGTCCTGGTCTAGGCAATAGCTGACCACATCGTGCCATGATTCACCTGCCTGCACCTCGAGAATTACCTCCTGAGGGGATTCCTCGACCACCTCAATGCCTGTTAAACTTATTTTCAGGACAATGCCCGACAGATTTTGTGTCAAAAGAATGTTACTTCCCCCACCCAATACGGTTATTTGCTCTGTTGTGTGCGCTTTGAAAAAGGCTGCCAATTCAACCCTATCGAAAATCTCGACAAAAAACTCTGCCGTACTGGCGACGCCAAAAGTATTGTAGGCCTGAAGTGATTTGTTTGGCTGAATCATTTAGGATTAGGATAAGCCTCGAGGGCCTTTTTAATGATGGCGACTGCTTTGATCAAGCTCTCTTTATTCAGGACGTAGGCGATTCTCACTTGATTAAGGCCGATTCCTGGACTTGAATAAAAGCCTGCGGCGGGTGCGACCATCACGGTCTCACCGTCTAAATCGAAGGATTCTAACAGCCATTGGGCAAAATTATCGCTATTGTGCACGGGCAGTTCGACGATGCAGTAAAATGCGCCTTTAGGCAGGCCGATTTTTACCCCTGGAATTTTCTGGAGTTCACGCACCAAAGTGTCCCGACGTTCTTCGTATTCCCCAATGACCTGGTCAAAGTAGGATTGCGGTGTGTCCAATGCGGCCTCACTAGCAATCTGAGCAAAAGTCGGCGGGCTGAGTCGGGCTTGGGCAAATTTCAAGGCTGTGGATACAACGGATTTATTTTTTGACACCAAGCACCCAATTCGCGCCCCACACATGCTATAACGCTTCGAGACTGAATCGATTAAAATAGCGTGCTCTTCTAGCCCTTTCTCCTGCATGATCGAATAGTGCTGCTGACCGTCGTAAGTGAACTCTCTATAGACCTCATCAGCGATTAAAAACAGATCGTGTTTTTTAACTAAAGCAACCAAACTTTGAATTTCAGATTTGGCGTACAAATAACCCGTTGGATTCCCGGGGTTACAGATGAGAATGGCTTTAGTTTTCGGGCTAATTAAGGCCTCAAATTCCTCAATCGGTGGGAGGGCAAAATTGTCTTCAATTCGCGAAACAACCGGGACTACCTTGACATCGCTGGCTCGCGCGAAGCCATTGTAATTGGCATAAAAAGGTTCTGGAATGATGATTTCGTCATCGGCATTACAAACACTGCCCATGGCAAAGAGAAGTGCCTCACTACCCCCGGTGGTCACCACAATGTCCGAGGGACCCATATAAATCGACTTACTTTTGTAGTAATCCGCAATTTTTTGACGGTACTGCTCGGAGCCTTCGCTTCTGGAATAGGCCAAAACCGATAAATTGTGATTGCTGACCGCATCAAGAGCCTTTTGGGGGGTCTTGATGTCAGGTTGCCCGATGTTTAAATGGTAGACCTTTTTGTTTTGCTTGTAGGCTTGCTCGGCAAAGGGGACGAGCTTTCTAATCGGAGATTCCGGCATTTCAGCCCCTTTAGTCGAAATTTGTGGCATGATTTATCTGTTTTAAGGAAACAAATTTCCGAAAATCTGATCAGAAAATCCCCTGCCCTGAGGGAATAATTTAGGGGTCTGATCAGTTCTCCAAAATGCTTTTGTTAGCCTGAACAACTCCCTTTATTTTAAGCGCTTTGATGGGTTCTGTAGCGTTTGAGTAAACGGTAACTGTTTTGCGAATAGGCCCCACGCGTTTTGTGTCGTATTTGACTTTGATGGTTCCATTAGCCCCCGGAGCAATGGGTCCTTTGGGTTTTTCAGGAACAGTACACCCACAACTGGACTTGACGTTTGAAATGATCAATTCAGCATCCCCAGTATTGGTGAATTCAAACACACGAATGCCGTCGCTGCCCTTGGCGATATTACCGTAATCAATGGTTTCAGACTTAAATTCTATTTTG
>WTIY01000198.1 GCA_011525065.1 Flavobacteriales bacterium | reverse complement strand
ATCATGAACTATAACATGGGTCTGATCACCAACAATGAACGTTACAATCAGGTCATTGATATTTGGACAGCGACCAATGCCGAATTGACTGAATTGTCGATGAAGCGAATTCGCGAGGACCAACAAGGATTCAACTCGGTATATATGATGTTGGATTCAGGGGCTCGTGGGTCTAAGGAACAGATTCGTCAGTTAACTGGAATGCGTGGTTTAATGGCCAAGCCTAAAAAATCAAATTCTGGAGGTGGAGAAATCATTGAAAACCCAATTTTATCAAACTTTAAAGAAGGGCTTTCTATTTTGGAATACTTCATTTCGACGCACGGAGCTCGAAAAGGTCTTGCTGATACAGCATTGAAAACTGCTGATGCGGGTTACCTTACTCGTCGACTTGTGGATGTGTCACAAGATGTGATTATCAATACAGAAGATTGCGGAACTTTGCGCGGTATCGAAGTGACGCCTCTCAAGAAAAATGAAGAGGTGGTTGAATCTTTAGCTGAGCGCATCAAAGGGCGTACCTCGCTCAACGATGTTCACGATCCACTCACGTCAGAACTATTGGTGCCGGCTGGTGGTCACATCACAGATGCCATCGCGGAAAAAATTGATGCTTCTCCGGTTGAGAGTGTTGAGGTTCGAAGCGCACTGACTTGTGAGGCTAAAAAAGGAATATGTGCCCAGTGTTATGGACGCAATTTGGCCACCAATAAAATGGTTCAACGTGGTGAGGCTGTCGGTGTTGTCGCTGCCCAATCTATTGGAGAGCCGGGAACTCAGCTGACCTTAAGAACGTTCCACGTTGGGGGTATTGCTGGTAACATCTCTGAGGATAACAAATTGGTCGTTAAGTTTGACGGTCTTATCGAGATTGAAGATCTCAAGACCGTTAAAGGCGAGGACAGCGAAGGAAATAAAGTTGATATTGTTATTTCACGTACCTCAGAGGCCAAATTGATCGACGAAAAGTCTGGAATTACACTGAGTGTGAATAACATTCCTTATGGTTCTTCACTGATGGTGAAAAACGGCCAAAAAGTAAAAAATGGTGATGTTGTTTGCCAGTGGGATCCGTATAACGGTGTTATCATCTCGGAGTTTGCCGGTAAAATCAAGTTCGAAAATATCGAACAAGGTGTTACCTTCCAGGTAGAAATTGATGAGCAGACAGGCTTCCAAGAAAAGGTAATTTCTGAATCTCGTGACAAAAAGAAAATACCAACCTTGCATATTGTAGATGGCAAGAACAAGGTCATCCGTTCATATAACCTTCCCGTAGGAGCGCATTTGATGGTTGATGATCAAGAGAAGATTAAGGTGGGTAAAGTCTTGGTTAAAATCCCGCGTAAGTCTGCCAAAGCAGGGGACATTACTGGAGGTCTTCCTCGTGTAACTGAATTGTTCGAGGCGAGAAATCCATCGAATCCCGCAGTAGTGAGTGAAATCGACGGTGTTGTATCGTTTGGGAAAATTAAACGAGGTAATCGAGAAATTATCGTCGAGTCTAAAATTGGTGAGGTTAAGCGCTATTTAGTGAAATTATCAAACCAAATTTTGGTTCAGGAAAACGATTATGTCCGAGCAGGAATGCCATTATCTGACGGATCCATCACACCAAACGACATTCTCAATATTAAAGGCCCATCTGCGGTTCAACAATATTTAGTCAATGAAGTGCAAGAGGTTTACCGCCTGCAAGGGGTAAAAATCAATGACAAGCACTTTGAGGTTGTTGTGCGTCAAATGATGCGTAAGGTTCGAATTGTCGATCCAGGTGATACTGTATTCTTGGAAAATCAACTGGCTCACAAATACGACTTCATCGAAGAAAATGACAAAATCTTCGGCATGAAGGTCGTTGAAATCGCTGGGGACTCAGCAACACTCAAGGAAGGTCAAATCGTTAGCTCGAGGGAACTACGTGATGAAAATTCATTGCTCAAGAGAGAGGACAAGGCTTTAGTTGAAGCACGCGATGCCGTGGCGGCAACCGCAACGCCAATCCTACAGGGGATTACACGTGCCTCATTGCAGACTAAATCCTTTATCTCAGCTGCCTCGTTCCAGGAGACCACTAAGGTGTTGAATGAGGCCGCTGTAAGCGGTAAAG
>WTIY01000183.1 GCA_011525065.1 Flavobacteriales bacterium | reverse complement strand
ACATAGGTGCCCTGTGCTTTAGCAAATCCGGCATGTAAGGCTTGAGACTTGCCAAAGTTTCTCAAAAATCGAATGCCTTTGACACGCTGGTCTCTCTGAGAGAGTTGCTCGATGAGGGTCCATGAATCGTCTGTGCTGCCATCATCGATAAAAATTATTTCTAATTCATCACCAAATTCACTCAATGCCTGAGTAATCCATTGGTGTAATTCACCTATGGATTCCGCTTCATTGAGCAAGGGTATGACTAAAGAGAGCTGCATTAAATAGAGCGCTTATTCAAGAGCTGGATCCTTTTTCTTGAAAATGAGTCCAATGAGTAAACCGATAACAGCGTGGAAGATAAGTAAAGAGGCATATGATTTTGCCTGATTGACAACCGAAAAGTTATCCTTGCCAGCGGCTTCAGCCATGACTTTGTCAATTTCAGCTTGAGGAGTGCCAAATCGCTCCATATATTCACGCGCAATTTCCAGGCTACGCTCATTGAGATATTGCGCCAATTCTGGATCAACGACCGAAAAGATTAAAATACCCACCGCAGTACTGATGGCCAAGCCAACGGCACAAGTGATGAAATAGGATGAAAAGGCTTGTTTAAAACTCATATAACCCCCTAAAATTCCTTTAGATTTAGCGGTTCCGATGATTCCCATAACTACCACGAGCAGTAAACTGGCAATGCCCACCCACCATTTTGTAAACAATTCGGTATTGAAGGCATACATGATTGTGGTGCTCAAGGCGAGCATGAGTCCGAGGATTACTCCGTGATTAATGGCATTCTTTTTTGGTGTCATGACTTCTGACATAATGTTGTATTTTATGGTTAGGTTTAAGGGTCAAAGGTAGTAAAATGTACGCTGTTTTTTTCTAGAAAAAATCCTTTAAACTATTGCTCAATTGCATTTTATGCTTAAATTTGCCCCCGCTAAACCAGCAGAACGCATAGATAAGAAATAGGTTTGGCCTCAAATACAGTCAATCATGAAAAAGGGAATTCATCCAGAAAACTATCGATTAGTCGCTTTTAAAGACATGTCAAATGACGATGTGTTCATTACAAAATCGACTGCAGATACTAAGGAAACAATAGATGTTGACGGTGTGGAATATCCACTAGTAAAGTTGGAGATTTCGCGTAGTTCGCACCCTTATTACACGGGTAAACACAAGTTAGTGGATACTGCCGGTCGAATTGACAAATTCAAAAACAAATACGCCAAATTCAAGAAGTAAGCTTTTTGAATATTCCATAGCAAAGCCTTCTTTTGAAGGCTTTTTTTATTGCTATATTTGTTCATCGACACGAAATAAAACAAAACGCGCGTGTTGAATGTTTTCTGTAGCCCATCAATACCATGAACGTAGTATTTTTTGATCCTCTTAATGTTGATGCCTTGTTGCCGTTGACCTATACACGACCTGTGGTTGAATTGAGGGTAGGAGGGTTGACCCTATCAGAAAAATGGTCCCTACATCTTGGCCATACGGGATCATGGATAACACAAGATTATTTGCAAAACCAATATCCCTCCAAACTCACGCAAGATAATTGGTTTATCAGTGGTGACTTGCTGCCAAATGATATTTTAGTCCAACAGCTTATGGCCCTTGAATCGGGACAAGGATTAAGAGATGACCAGGGAGTTATCGCTTGGCGTGGCCCTGAGTTTTGTGCGGATCTCGATCCAAATGGTATTCGTTGGGTCAGTCCACAAAAAGAGGTTACTCGGGTGGGTCATACTTGGGATGTATTTGGATTGACTTCTGAGGAAATCGTCAATGACATTGAATTATTAAATGGCTCTGGCCCATATGCTCGCTTGCCCCAACAGGTGCAATGCACAAATCCAGACCAAGTTTTTATTGCTTCAGATGCGATTTTGGAGCACTGTACCCTCAACACGACAGAGGGCCCCATTTATATTGACCAATCAGTTCACATCATGGAAGGTGCTCTACTCAGAGGCCCACTTTTTATTGGAGCTCATTCGGTGATAAAAATGGGAGCAAAAATTTATGGTGGTACTGCCATTGGCCCATATTGTAAGGTTGGTGGCGAGATCAATAATTCTGTGATTATGGGTTACAGCAATAAAAGTCACGAT
>WTIY01000180.1 GCA_011525065.1 Flavobacteriales bacterium | reverse complement strand
GTGAAATTCTCCGCGGTATCGAAACATGAAGGATCTTGTCTGTTCTCCAGTCGGACATAAATTTGCTCGCTAGGTCCATTGACCACATATGGGGTAGGTAATGCATTTTGACTCAGGTCGGCATCGAGTTGACTGCTGTGATAGGTAATGAAGTAATCGCCTAAGGGCTGCCCATCAAGCACCTGAGAATCAAAGGTGACTGATAAGTTAATGGGTTCATCTCCATTGCCGTCTAAATCACATAAGTTATAGTCTTCCACATCTCCTGACAAGGCTTGGGTATAGGTCAATACAAAGGTCGCCTCGTTAAAACAATTACCCAGAATATTGTCCAAACGCATGGTGATAACTTCAGAAACTCCAGAAATGGTATAAGCACCTGGAAAAGCAATTAAAGAGCCCAAGGAATCGTAATAGGTCACCACAATATTCGCAGGATCCTGAGTGCCAATCACGATGGGCTCATTCACGGTTAGGTCAAAAATTCCGGGAATGGTCACATCGGCAGAGCACTGCGTCAAATCTAAAGGAGCGGCCTCAAATATGGGTGGGGAGGCAACACTGATGATAAAGTTTTGGTTGGTATCGCTACAGTTTGGATCAATGGTACTGGTAAAACGAACAAAAATATTTTCAAATGGAGTGGCCACATTATAGGGTGAAGTCAATGCATTAGTCCCCGCGTTGGCTTCAGCCTGGGTACTGTGATAACTTATAGTAAAGTCCCCTGCTGGCTGTCCATTCAACACTTGAGCGTCAAACTCAGCCACTAAATCTATGGGTTCACTTCCATTACCGTCAGAATCACATACAACCAAGTCGTCCACCACACCGGCCAATACGGTTGTATAAACAATCTCAAAAGTAGCCTCAGCAAAACACAAGCCAGTCAACTCTTCGATTCTAATGGTGATGGTTTCCGACGTCCCTGTAATGGTATGCGCCGTGGGGTCAGCAATTGGATTCCCCGCCCCATCGGTATAAAAGACATTCAACTCCGCTGGATCCTGAGTACCGATAACCTGCGCTTCATTTTGGGTCAGGTCAAAAATTCCCAGGGTCAAGCCATTGTTGTTACAAATAAACAAATCATCTGGGGCCGTTTCAACAACAGGTTGCGGAAGAAAGATCGCTTCAAAAAACAAAATCTCTGGCGTATTGTTGACTTGAGAAAGACTGATGTCATCGATGACCAAATCATTACCGCATCCACCAGGAGCATTGTTGATCAAGACCAGTTGTATGTCTGTATTCGGACCTGTATTAAACGAGATGAAATACTCTTGCCAATCAGGATCCGACCCATTGGGAATGTTACCCGTTACGGTCTCTTGAATTGTACCCCCGGCCATATTCTCAATGCGAAAACGGACGTTAGAGGGGACACTATTTCCACCACAAATCCCACTATCAGTATCGTACACCGTAGAAATCCATGCGCTAAAGGAATAATCCGTATTTGGATCTAACGAGATGGTTCGTCGATAAAATTCACCCACCGGAATGTCTGCATTGACAAAAAGCATCCGTCCATTGGTGTCTCCTACTGTATGGTCTTCCATAGTAGGATGCCAGCCACTATTTAGGCCCGCGGAATCATTTGATACGACATACTCACCATCCTCCATTCCGCCACCGGAGTAACAGGCATAAGTCGTGGTTGCACCATTGAGGTTGCATTCCAAACCAGTGCCGGTATTGAATGTTTCTTGAAATTCCAAAGCCGATGTCAGGGTCACTTCACACCGATAACTCCCTGAAACAGTCACGTCTAGAGTCGGGTTCGTTTCGGCAGGCACAAAAGGAATATAATTTCCTGAACCCGCTGGTGACTCGTAAGTCCAATCAGAGGCTACAGCCCCAGTGGTTGTCGCGTCAAAAGTAATGGTATCCCCATCACAGGCGGTTTCGTTGGCCAAAATTGAACAGTCCGTACTTCCAGCCCCTTGCTGACCAGCATTGGTTTGTTCGAGCTTAATGAATCCCGGCGATTGATTGAAGTTAGTAATAACAAGGACATATATCTCACCAGACTGAGCCCCATTGATGCTAAAATTCTCCACTGGCGCTGCAGAATAGCTACAGGCCACTTCATTTTGAGATTGCAGCTG
>WTIY01000277.1 GCA_011525065.1 Flavobacteriales bacterium | reverse complement strand
GTATTAGGGACCGCTGAAAACAATGGCCCAACTCCAGATTTAAAAGATGCCTATGACCCCAAGTCTGCTGAACATATAAAGGCTGGGACGTATCCTAAAGAATCGGATATGGTTCTTGAAATGGAGGCTTTTAACCAAGCCTTACTGCGCCATGGGGTAACGGTTTACCGGCCCCAGATTATTCCTAATTACAATCAAATTTTTACAAGGGACATTGCCTTTGTTATCGACGACCGCTTGATTATTGCCAACATTCTTGAAGACCGTTCGGATGAAATTCAGGCCTTAAAACACCTGCTTGACAAGATTCCACAGGCGCAAATCATTCAGTTTCCTGAAGACGCCCATATCGAGGGCGGGGACGTGATGCCCTGGGGGGACTATATTTTTGTTGGGACTTATAAGGAGAAAGATTATCGGAAATACATCACTGCTCGAACCAATATGGCGGCAGTAGCGCGCCTCCAAGAACTATTTCCCGAGAAAAAAGTCGTGTCCTTTTCTCTAAAAAAGTCAAATTTTGATCCATGTGAAAACGCCCTGCATTTGGACTGCTGTTTTCAACCCTTGGGGCGGGGTAAGGCCATCATTCACCGGGAGGGCTTTTTGATAGAAAGCGAGTACCAGTGGTTGATTGATTTTTTTGGCTCAGAAAATGTTTTTCACGTCGATAAAAAAGAGATGTATCACATGAACTGCAATGTTTTTTCTATCAGTCCAGATGTGGTGGTGTCCGAGCGCGGTTTTACACGATTAAACCAATGGCTTCGTGCCCATGGATTTACTGTCGAGGAGATTCCTTATGGGGAAATCGCCAAGCAAGAGGGCCTATTGCGATGCAGTACCATGCCCCTTTATCGAGATCCGGCTTAGGTCAAACTAAGGGTGTAAACGGCCGAGAACCTGCCCATAGACCATTGTAGACCTCATCAGAGTTTAAAGATTGATTTCTCAAAATTTGAGATTGCATTAGCGCCCCTCTTGTTCTAAGACCGTGGTCTTTTTCTTCAAAAATTTCAAAACGACATAGCTCAGACCAGTCAGTATGGTACCGTAAATGAAGAAGTAATTGTAATCTGTACCCTCATTGAGGTATTCACCACTCATGTCGAATAAGCAAAAGAGTATGAACATGGCGAAAAGGCCGTTTTTCTCTTTTTTCAAAACCTTCTTCCAACTAAAGCTCAGGTTGGGCTTGGTGAATTGACTCAGCGCAGGAATGAATGCAGGAACCCCCTCGGCCCAAGAGGTGTATTTCTGGCCAAATTTTCTGCGTAAAAATTGCTCTTCGGCAAACATAATGCGCTCGTAGTACAGCCAATAAAAGAGTATAAATGCGATGTTAAACCAAATGTTTCCCGTGAGCATGGCCAGTCCGAGCCACATCAGAAAATTACCCAAGTAAAGGGGGTGACGCAAGACTGAATAAAGTCCACTGGTATTTAAGGTTTCGGCCACTTGCTCCTCAGTATTCCGGCCCGAGGTGAACCTTGGGGTATGTCCCACTGTATAGACCCGAATCAAAAGGCCAAGGGAACAAACGGCAAAGCAAATCATCTCAAAGTAGGGATCAAACCACAACTGGTCACCCTTTAAGAAATAAGCATCAGGATGGAGCTCTTTGTAGCAATAGAGCGCATAGCCTAACACCAATATAATGATGGGTAAATTACTGCGATACTTGAAAAGCCAAATACCTTGTTGTTCAAATTCTTCTTGTAATGCCATTTTGGTAGGGATTGTTTTTTATGAGTGTGTCTAATAGATTTGATGCTGTTACATTGATCGATCTTACCGGACTTTTTATGGGCCCTTAAATTGAAATTAGTGTTGGCAATTTCGTAAAAATATATCTAAATACCTTTTCAAAAACCTATTTTTGCAACAGCTATACGTCTGGTCACAAGCGTGATCTAAGTGAAAACCTGTAGATCAAGAATGGAACAAATAACCAATTCAATATTGATGATTCGTCCAGCGGTTTTTCGATCGAACGAAGAAACCGCCATCAACAATTATTTTCAGCACGATTCTGATTTGACAACGGATCAAGTCATCGCTCAGGCACAGGCTGAATTTGATGATTTTGTGCAGGCGCTTCGCTTAGAAGGCGTTCAAGTTATTGTGGTTGAGGACGATCCAGCTTTGGACACCCCAGACTCGATTTTTCCTAATAACTGGATCAGTTTTCACAGTGATGGACGAATAGCGCTATATCCTATGTTTGCAGAAAACCGTCGCCGTGAACGACGTGAGGAGGTCCTTCTAGCGGTGGAAGAGGCGGGATTTGAAATCCGTGAAATCATGGATTATACACTCGCCGAGCAAGAGAACCTATTTTTAGAAGGTACAGGCAGCATGATACTGGATCGTGTGAATCATACGGCCTATTGTGCCTTATCGCCTCGTGCTGATGAGGATTTATTTTTGGAGTTTTGTGAGGATTTTGACCAATATCCTGTGGTGTTCAATGCCTATCAAACGGTCGAGGGTCAGCGTGCTGCAGTCTATCATACCAATGTCATCCTTTGTATCGGTGAGGCCTTTGCGGTGGTTTGTTTGTCGTGCGTTGACCACCCTGGAGAGCGACAAAAACTCTTGAGTCAATTGACGGCTGATGGTAAGGAAATCATCGACATTAGTGAGGTACAAATGCATCAATTTGCAGGGAATATGCTTCAAGTCAAGGGCAAAGACCAAGAGCCCCTGATCGTCATGAGTCAAAGCGCAAAAGAAAGTTTGACCACAAGTCAGAAGACCCAACTCCAAAAACACGGGAGGCTGCTGGCGGTGGCTTTACCCACCATCGAGAATTGTGGGGGAGGCAGTGCGCGTTGCATGATGGCCGAGATATTTTTGCCCAAAACCTAAATCTACACCCCCTTACTTGATCTGGAAATGGCTCAGCTCAATCCAGCCTCCACTTTGAAGATTCAAGCGATTTATTTGACGTATCTTTGACCCCAAAATGATTGAAAATTAAGTTTTGATGAAGCCTGAAGTGTTCTTGATGCCCGCCATAGAGCAAGCCATCGATCAATTGTTTCCCGGAGTATCTGTGCCGATTGAATTTCAATCGACCAGAAAGGATTTTGAAGGAGACATCACTTTGGTCATTTTTCCAATGCTGCGTGCCATAAAGACAAACCCTGAAGCCTTGGGTCGTCAATTGGGTGAATTTTTGACCCAACAGTTGCCTCAGGTCAGTGGATTTAACGTGGTTAAAGGATTTTTAAACATCAGTTTTAGTGACGCTTTTTTTATCGAATCACTCAAGCAGATGCACGGACAACCGGACTACGGTCGGGCTGAGTCGAGTGGGCGTGCACTTTTAGTTGAATACTCATCACCAAACACCAATAAACCACTGCATTTAGGTCATATTCGGAATAATCTTTTGGGTTACTCTGTTTCTGAGATTTTGAAGGCTGCGGGGCATAAAGTATACAAGACACAAATCATTAATGATCGCGGCATTCACATTTGTAAAAGCATGTGGGCTTGGCGCGAATTCGGTCAAGGACAAACCCCTGAGCAGCTCGGCATCAAAGGCGACAAATTAGTCGGCAATTACTATGTGAAATTTGATCAGGTTTACAAAGAGCAACAACGCGAATTAATCGCTCAGGGTCTGTCAAAAGAGGAAGCAGAGGCTCAGGCTCCTGCACTTTTAGCAGCCAAAGCCATGTTGCGGTCTTGGGAGGCAGGTGATGATGAAGTTGTAGCGCTTTGGAAGCGCATGAATCAGTGGGTCTACGATGGCTTTGAGGCCACTTACGACAAATTGGGGGTTGATTTTGATCAAAACTATTACGAAAGTGAGACTTACCTGCTGGGTAAACAGGACATAGAAAACGGATTAAATCAAGGTGTGTTTTACCGAAAAGAAGACGGTTCTGTTTGGTGCGATTTAACCGATGAAGGCTTGGACCACAAAATTGTTTTGCGCAGTGATGGAACCTCGGTTTATATGACCCAAGACATCGGAACTGCCGCACAAAGAATGGCTGACTATCCCGATGCTGACGGCATGATCTACACAGTGGGTAATGAGCAAGATTATCATTTTAAAGTGCTGTTTTTGATTTTATCCCGACTTGGTTATTCGTGGGCTAAAAACCTTTACCACCTGAGTTACGGAATGGTGGATTTGCCATCTGGTAAAATGAAGTCTCGTGAGGGAACGGTGGTCGATGCAGATGATTTGATCGAGCAAATGGTGCAAACGGCGCAGGCCATTACTCAAGAATTGGGTAAAATTGATGATCTAAGCCAAGACCAGCGTGCCAGTCTTTTTAACACCATCGGTCTGGGGGCATTAAAATATTATATTCTCAAAGTTGACCCAAAAAAACGCATTTTGTTCAATCCTGAAGAAAGTGTGGATTTCCAGGGAAATACAGGGCCGTTTATACAATACGCCTACGCTCGTATTCAATCAATATTGCGCAAATCCGGAAATACTGGACCTGTGGAAGATGGCACAATACAGTGGCAAGGGTTGAATTTGGAACAGCGTGAACGGGCCCTTTTGAAGACCTTGATGCAATTTCCTGACAAAGTCACCGAAGCAGCTGCGGCTTACAGCCCTGCCATCATTGCAAACTACACCTACGATTTAGTCAAAGAATTCAATACCTTCTATCAAAATGTATCCATACTCGGTGCCAAAGAGGCCGGATTGATGGATTTTAGATTGGCGTTAGCTGAACTCACGGGCCGTGTGATTAAATCCTCCTGCACCTTGCTGGGAATAGAGGTACCTGATCAAATGTAAGGGGGTGAAAAAACCGACTTAAATATTTACCATGATATGCTCAAAGAGGCATTCGGGGTAAAACCAAGGCCATAGGTATTGATTGTGTTGATCTGTGGCTCATCGACAGAATCCAGATCCGCTCTAAATCTTCTGGCAAGCGTATTGTTTTGATTGAGCAGGTTGATAAGTCCTAAGTTAATCTGAAAATGAGTTTTATTGGGGGTCCACCATTGATATTGAGCCGAAAAATCTAATCGCAAATACGAATTGAGTCGTCGCTCATTCGGCCGGTCAAAATCTGGAATAAATCCACGAAAATAATCGCTAGATAGCGTCCCAGTGGTTTCGGTAAAGGGTAATCCGCTGTGCCAATGGCCACCAAAAGAGTATTTTATCTTGTGCAAGGTCGTATTTATGGCCCATTTAATTTGGTGACGGATGTCACCGTTGTTTGGAAAAACTGATGGGCTAAAGGCATTAAAATTGTAGTCGTTTTTACTCCAGCTATAGCTGCCCCAGAAATCCAATGGCCCGATCGATTTTTGGCCTGACATTTCCACACCTTTAATGCTGTAAGCTCCGATGGCTTGTGAAAATTGGAATTGATTTTGAAACAATTGACTTTGGGCGCTTAGGGATTTGACTTCTTTGTAATAGCCCTGAATATTTAACATCATATCAGCCCGGTTGTATCCCCAGCCAAGACTGAATTGCTTCCCTCGGCGCATGGGGCTATTTTGATCATCAGCCAAAGACCAGCGTCTTTTTTCGATACCCAGAAAATCACTTTGTAAATCCACTCTTTGTCCGATGGTCTGATGACGCTGTTCAATGGACCCATTTAAAAACTGATGACGGCCCATTTTGTATTCGGCCATCAAAATCGGTTCAATCAGGGTTTGATTCCATTTAGGATAATGGCTCGCTCGCCCGGCAAGGTTCAACTTGAGCCGATTATTATCGCTGCGAAATCGCCAATTCAGATGCGCCATATGGCTGCGGATGACCTCTTTCTTTGTCGCGAAGAACAAGGGAACATTGACCTGCTGTTTGTTGCGCACCCCGATTTCATTAAAATCATAGGTCACGCTAAATTGATTTTGACCCAAATAAAGGTCGTGGGTGATGTAGGCATCTATATCCAGCACCTCATTGTCCTGTTTCAGGGTTTGATTACTGAAAATATCTTGATTTAGGGCTTGTAGATGATACTGATTCAATGAAAATTTTGCTGATGTTTTTTGTGATTCATTCCATTGGTGGTGGACAAAAACGCCCGCGACATTAGATTTTTGCTCGAGCTTATTTATTTTTTCAATGTTGGCCAAAGCTTCTGTGAACTCAAAGTGATTTTCTATGGCCATAAAGGCCATTTTTATATGGGTGGATTCGTTGATGTAATAATTGATTTTTCCTCCAAAATCAAAGAAATAAAATTGCTCTTCAAAGTTGACTTGATCATAAGCCGCATCACTTTGATTATTGGTTATTTCGGTGTCTTGAAACATACGGCCGAAATAACTGTTATATACCGGTGTGGGTATCCATCGGTTGTATGAGGTTCTTCCTGCCAGACGGATGCCTAGAGATTCACTGGCTCGCAGTTCAGTCGAGAACTGAGTGTCCAAAGCATTCAGACTGTAACGAAATTGGGAGCCATCAGGGAGTTCATCGCTACTGTGAATATTCATGGCCCCAGAAACATAATTTCGAAAATGGACTGGCCCTCCGGCCTTGTAAAGGTCTAACTCAGTACTAAGCATGGGATTAAAGGCTGAAATCAAGCCGAAAAAATGTCCGTATTGATACATCCTAATCCCCTCCCAACTGATGTTGTTTTCATCGTTCGTTCCGCCGCGGATGTTCATGGTCGAAACGGTTTCATTGGTGCTCTCTACCCCAGGGAGCGCCTGGGCAAACCAAAGCGCATCATTTTGTGTCTGTCCCGGTAAAAGACCGAAGGCCTGGGTGTTAATGGAGAAATTACCTTGATGACGTTGAACGATACCCGAGGTGAAATAACGGCCAATTTTGACGGTTTCCAATGTGGTTAAATCGGCTTCACTGTAAAAACTGGGACAAATTCCTCGCTCGAGAGATTCCGGGGTAATGATTAGTGGTTTTTGTCCTAAATAAGTTACTTGAACCGCTCCATTTAGCTGTTCTCTCTCAATTAAAAATGACCCGTCAATATCGGTCGTCGTAAGGTAATTAGTGCCTGTTATTTTTACAGTTGCTCCATGTAGTGGGAGCTTGCTGGCGGCGTCGAAAATTTGAGCACAATAATTTTTGGCCTTTGGTCGGGTTTTTGTGAGGGTGAAATAGCGTTGATTGATTTTTGTAATCCAAAGTCCTGTTTGGGATTGGATCGTGATTAAGGACTCTTCTAAATCCATAGAAGACCAATCCAGCTGAAGTATATAGGGGTTTACGTCTTCAGGTTGGTAAGAAAATCTCAGGTCGTACTCGTTTTCTAGGCTTTCTAAAATTTTGAAAAGAGCCGTAGGTGCCGTGTTTTGGCCCAATAAAAAAACTTGACTCAGGAGCCAAAGACCAAGAATCAGAGAAAATTTATTTTTAGGGGTCTTTTGGATCATTGTTTAAGGTCAGACGAATTTGATCGCCCTCGAGGTCAAAGACCAAGCCAAAGGGTTGGCAAATAGATTTTAGGGTCAGCTCCAAGTCATCATGGGGAAAACTACCACTGAATTGGGCGCTTTGGGCCAGATTATTAGCTCCCGAGTCAAAGGTGAATGTTACATCGTATTGTCTGGTGACTTCATCCAACACCAAGGCCAGTGGCTCGGTTGAGAAGTGACTTTCACCAATCATCCATAGGGGCTTAGTTCCCATATTTTCTTGTGCAATGTAATTGAACATTCCACCAAAAATGCGTACGCCATAACCTGCGGGTAGTTGAAGCGTGGTATCGGCGGTTTGAACTTTGACAAGACCTTCAAAGCACGAAACATAAAAATCATCATCACGAGTCAAAACATTGAATTCAGTGCCTAATACAGTGACCACACCATTGGCTGTTTGTACCTCAAAGGTGCTGCCTTTAATCACATCAAAAAAGGCTTCTCCCTGGAGTTCAACAACGCGATGACTGGACCAAGAACTCTCGTTGTAGCCAGCCTTGGAACCCGCATTTAATGAAATTCCTG
>WTIY01000199.1 GCA_011525065.1 Flavobacteriales bacterium | reverse complement strand
ACTATACTGACTTGCAAGGCCTATTCTGCATCTGAAACACCCTCTGCTTACACAGATAATATTTTACTGGAGTATCGGCTGCTCAAAGAAGCCTTGGAGAGGCTCGGCTTAAAGGTAGACCGGACTTATTGGGACGACCCAAACTACGATTGGTCCCAAACTCGGGCGGTGGTTTTTCGGACCATTTGGGATTACTTCGAGCGATTTGAAGAATTTTGGCCTTGGTTGCAGTCCGTAGAGCAACAGACCCAACTGATCAACTCCATGAGCTTGATCGAGTGGAATATCGACAAGGCCTATTTGTTTGACCTAGAAAAACAGGGCATTCCAGTCGTTCCCTCGGTCTTGGTGAAAAAAGGACAGTTTCAAAATCTGTATGAAATTGCCCGATCGATGAACTGGGCCGATTTAGTGGTCAAACCCACCATAGCGGGCGGAGGTTATTTAACGTATAAATACGATTATGCCGATTTAGCGACTCATCAAGCTCAATTTGACGCTTTGGTTGCCGAGAGAGATATGTTGGTACAGGGCTATATTTCGAGTATAACCGAAAAAGGTGAGGCTTCATTGATGGTCTTTGGGGGGGAATTCACCCACAGCATCCTCAAAAGAGCTAAAACAGGGGATTTCCGAGTGCAAGACGATTTTGGTGGTACAGTGCATGCTTATCAAGAAACACGTGATGAGGTGGCTCTGGCTCAAAAAGTCATGGCTCAGTGCCCTGATATGCCGGCTTACGGGCGTGTAGATATTGTATGGGATGATCAGGGTCAACCCATGGTTTCAGAATTGGAAATCATCGAACCAGAGCTTTGGGTTCGCCAAGCGCCTTGGTCTGCTGAGGTTTTTGCTCGTGCCATTGCAGCTGAGCTGAAAAATTAATTAAACCCCGATCAGTATTGATTTAGTCCTTTAAAACAGCAGCGCTGAATGTCTTTTTGACAAGAACAGCCTTAGCATTACGCTTTAGTGATTGATGCGAAATGATGAAAGAAACGTGGAATCGTCTCAATGCCCTTAAAATAATTCCAAACGCCAAAATGTTCATTTGGTGAATGAATCGCGTCACTATCCAGACCAAATCCCATGAGTATGGTTTTGCTGTCTAACTCTGATTCGAAGAGTGACACTATCGGAATGCTGCCACCGCTTCGTTGGGGAATTGGCGTTACCCCAAAGGTGTCTTTGTAGGCGGCTGCGGCTGCGCGATAACCTGGATGATCGATCGGAGTCACATAGCTTTGCCCTCCGTGATGGGTGGTGACCTCTACCTTAACACCTTTTGGGGCGATGGACTTAAAGTGATCTGCAAAAAGCGCTGAAATTTTTCCCCAATCTTGGTTTGGGACCAAACGCATGCTGATTTTAGCAAAGGCTTGACTCGGAATCACTGTCTTGGATCCTTCTCCAGTATAGCCCCCCCAAATACCATTGACGTCTAAGGTCGGCCTAATGGAGTTGCGCTCATTTGTCGTGTAACCCGCCTCTCCATGGACGGCCTCAATGTCCAGAGCCTGGCAATATCCGTCGAGACTAAATGGGGCTTGAGCCATGGCCTCACGCTCTTGGGTGCTGAGTTCGAGTACATCATCGTAAAATCCGGGAATGGTAATGTGGTTGTTTTGATCCATCAATGAAGCGATCATTTGGGTCAAAATATTAATCGGATTGGCCACGGCGCCCCCGTAAAGTCCACTGTGCAAATCACGGTTGGGCCCGGTCACAGCGACCTCCATGTAAGACAGCCCGCGAAGCCCTGTAGTGATCGATGGGATGTCGTTAGCAATCATGCCTGTATCACTGATCAAAATGATGTCGTTTTTGAGCATGGCTTTATTTTGGCGCACAAAAATCCCAAGGTTTTGACTGCCCACTTCTTCTTCGCCTTCGATCATGAATTTGACATTGCAGGGCAGCTGACCGGTTTTGGTCATAAATTCTAATGCTTTGACGTGCATGTACATCTGACCTTTGTCGTCACAGGCGCCTCTGGCAAAAATCGCACCATCGGGGTGAAGTGCTGTTTTTTTAATGATGGGATCAAAAGCGTCACTCTCCCAAAGGTCCAAAGGGTCAGCTGGTTGAACATCATAATGACCATAGACTAAAAC
>WTIY01000159.1 GCA_011525065.1 Flavobacteriales bacterium | reverse complement strand
GATCAATTGATGCGTCATAACAAGCTCAAAACTACAGACCTGTCTGTAGGTCAAGAACTGCGCATACCGCGCTGATCAGAGGTTTAGTTCGTATTTCGAACTCTATTTTTTCTTAGGATCTCTCCATTTACGGAACTGCTCCGCTGTTAAAATGGATTGAAGGCTTCGGGTGATGGCTTGGCCTTCCTCTTGTCGTGCCTTGTTCAATACTGCCATTGGAGATTGTCCTGATTGAGTGGCTTCTGTCACTAAAATGCGGAAAAGCGCACGCTGTTGGGTGCCGTTCAAATTTAAAGACTGAGTGAGGGCGTCAACCTGAATTTTTGCAGCTTCATCCGGTCGCGTATTGTTTTGTTGGAGTCGTTGACCAAAGACTGGTTGTATAATGAGTCCAATAAAAAGTAACAGGGTGCTAATCGATTTAAGGCAGGCTTTCATAGGGTACATTCAATTAATTACGCTAATCTACACATTATTTTAATACCAACCTACGCCTGGTCGATTGGCAAGACCCAGAGTCCTTGATCATCTTTTTCAACCTTGGCCAAGTTGTTTTTGGTCAATTGTTTTATGGTTTTATCCCATTTTTTATTGCTCAATCCACTGAGTTCCTTAAGTGCAGAGAGGGCCATGGGTCCTTGATCGAGCAATAATTTCAGCACGCTTTGTTCTTCATCGTTTAAAACCGCTTTAATTTGATTGCGTTCAGGCTTCATTTGAGGAAAGAACAAAACTTCTTGGATGGATGGATTGTTCGTTAAAAACATGATCAATCGATCCATGCCAATGCCCATGCCTGAAGTAGGTGGCATCCCATATTCCAAGGCCCTTAAAAAGTCATGGTCAATATACATGGCCTCGTCATCGCCTCGGTCAGCCAGATTGGCCTGTACTTCAAAACGCTCTCGCTGGTCCACAGGATCGTTCAATTCGCTGTAGGCATTGGCAATTTCTTTACCGCAGACCATGAGCTCGAATCGCTCTGTGAGTTCTGAATGATCCCGATGGGTCTTGGTCAAAGGACTCATCTCCTTAGGGTAGTCCGTAATGAAGGTGGGCTGGATGAATTGACCTTCGCATTTGGCGCCAAAAATCTCGTCTATGAGTTTGCCTTTTCCCATGCTGTCATCGACCTCGATATCGAGTAACTTGGCCGCTTGACGTAAATCGGATTCACTGGCCCCAGTGATGTCTATCCCCGCGTATTTTTTAATGGCATCGGTCATGGTGATTCGGGGGTAAGGGGCTTTAAAATCAATCAAATGTTCTCCAAATTGTGCTTGAGAGGTTCCGTTGACCTGTAAGGCGCAATACTCCAAGAGTTCTTCACAGAATTCCATCATCCAATGATAGTCTTTATACGCCACGTAAATTTCCATGGCAGTAAATTCTGGATTGTGTGTGCGATCCATGCCTTCGTTACGGAAGTTTTTTGAAAATTCATACACACCGTCAAAACCACCGACAATCAAACGTTTTAAATAGAGTTCATTGGCAATTCTCAAGTAAAGTGGAATGTCCAAACTGTTGTGATGTGTGATAAAAGGCCGTGCAGCTGCACCTCCGGGTATGGGTTGTAGTACAGGCGTCTCCACCTCAAAATAACCTCGTTCGTTAAAGAAGTCGCGCATGGCATTGAACAACCTCGTTCGTTTGACAAAGACTTCTTTGACCTGTGGATTGACCACCAGATCGGCGTAACGCTGACGGTAACGCAATTCAGGGTCGTTGAATTCGTCATGGACATTGCCCTGGCTGTCTGTTTTGGGCAGGGGCAAGGGCTTTAAAGCTTTTGACAAGACCGAGAAGTTCTTCACCTGAACCGTTTTTTCACCCACTTGTGTGGTGAATAAGGTGCCTTCAACGCCGATAAAATCACCAATATCTAGGAGTTTTTTGTAGACTTCATTGTATTGAGTTTTGTCTTCTCCTGGACAAATTTCATCCCGATTAAAATAGATTTGAACGCGCCCTGAGGCGTCTTGTAACTCCGCAAAAGAAGCCTTGCCTTGGATGCGTCGTGACATCAAGCGTCCTGCTATGACGACTGACTTTCCCTCAGAATAATTTACTTTTACCTCCTGTGTGGTGTGATTTCTGTCTCTTATACACATCT
>WTIY01000138.1 GCA_011525065.1 Flavobacteriales bacterium | reverse complement strand
GGAGATGTGTATAAGAGACAGTTTGTGAACAAATCTGAAATCTAAGGGATTAAGATTCTGCTGGCGATTCTGCAGCAGCTTCTGCAGCTGGGGCTTCACCACCTTCGGCAGCTCCTTCTGCTCCTTCTTCGTCTTCATCTTCATCATCGGTGTCTTCTACCGCGGCACGCGAGGTGCGAACCTGACAAATAACGGTATTTTCTCCGTGCATGATTTTGAAGTTATCTTGGGCGATGGCGCCGATATACATTTTGTTACCGATACGCATTTCAGTGATGTCTGCCTCGATAAAATCCGGAAGATTCGCAGGCAATGCTTTGACACGAAGTTTGCGATTCACAATACGCAAAGTACCTCCGTTACGAACACCACGAGAATTACCGGTTAAGCGAACAGGAATTTCCATGGTCACTTCTTTATCGTCAAAAATCTGATAAAAGTCGACGTGCAAGATGCGATCGTGTACCGGGTGGAATTGAATGTCCTGCAAAATGCATTCAACTTTTGTCCCATTGTCTAATGCAATTACGACCGTGTGTACTTCTGGAGTATACACCAAGTCTTTAAAAGCAAGTTCATCTGCTGAAAAGTGAATGGGTGCATCTCCTCCGTATACCACGCAAGGAACCTTTCCAGCATTACGTAAGGCCTTGGTCGCTACCTTGCCCACGCTTTCTCTTTCGAGTCCATTGATTGTAATTGATTTCATTTTAATTTTCTTAATAAATGACCACAATTGGGTTTTTCCCGCTGTGGGGCGGCAAAGGTAATTGTTTATTTTAATTTTTACTAAAGGGAATTCAGGTTTTTTGCCTGATTTTTAGCCCAGTAATTCGACATTTGACAACTGGGGGTGTTTTGTGTGCCATGGCCCTAAATCAATACAACATGTCCTGATTACATGATGAATTTAGAACTGATGGATTGGTTTTCGTTGACCCGAACCATGACATCAGCAAATAAATCGGCACAACTCAAGACTTTGATTTTTGAGCATTTATCACGCAATGGAATAGAGTCAGTCACGATGAGTTCCTCTAAATTGGATTGTTCAATCCGCTCATAAGCCTTCCCTGATAGTATGGGGTGAGTGCAGATCGCGCGCACACTTAGGGCACCGCGCTCCATCATAACGTCGGCGGCTTTAGTGAGTGTTCCAGCAGTGTCCACCATATCGTCCACCAAAACCACA
Source organism: Flavobacteriales bacterium (assembly GCA_011525065.1). Taxonomy (GTDB): domain Bacteria; phylum Bacteroidota; class Bacteroidia; order Flavobacteriales; family Flavobacteriaceae; genus BACL21. The sequence goes on along the minus strand of WTIY01000138.1, from coordinate 929 downwards.
TTTTTCCCGGCCACATCACCGATGAGTTCCATGTGTTCGATCACGTTGGCCTTGGCTCTTTGTTTATAGCAGATTACCACATCGCTGGCCAGTGCTTTGGAATACGCGTAAGCCCTTTTTGAACCACCCATGTCTGGAGAGGCAATGGTGAGATTACTCAGATTCAAGGACTCGAGGTAGGGTAAAAAAATGGTCGAGGCAAAAAGATGGTCTACTGGCTTTTCGAAAAACCCTTGGATTTGATCCGCATGCAAATCCATAGTAATGATTCTGGTCGCTCCGGCGGTTTCGAGCATTTTGGCCACGAGTTTTGCAGCAATTGGCACTCTGGGTTTGTCTTTGCGGTCCTGTCGTGCCCAGCCAAAATAAGGCAGGACGGCAGTGATATGTCTTGCAGAAGCCCGCTTGGCCGCATCGAGCATAAGGAGCATTTCCATAAGGTGATCGCTGTTGGGAAAGGTAGACCCTATAATAAAGACCCGACTGCCGCGAACAGACTCTTCAAATGAGGGCTGAAATTCTCCGTCGCTGTAGGTCGATTTTATCACATTTCCCAAAGGAATACCAAAGGCATTGGCGATGGATTGAGCGAGTTCTTGACTTTGTTTACAGGCAAAAATTTTTGGTTGAGGTGTGGATGCGGACATGAGGTTAAAATAATTGTCTTACAAATGTAAACCACTATCTGGGCAAACACAAAAATGAAACGTGTAATTACTAACAATTTGAAAATATTGTTTATTTTCGCCCTCCATTTAAGCCTTGGTGGCGGAATTGGTAGACGCGCACGACTCAAACTCGTGTTCTTCGGAGTGTGGGTTCGATTCCCACCCAAGGTACTAACCCTTCAGTGATTTCTGGAGGGTTTTTTTATGAGCAAAAAAATTGCAAAAATTTGCATCTGACTTTGAATCCAAGTCAGGGATCAT
>WTIY01000276.1 GCA_011525065.1 Flavobacteriales bacterium | reverse complement strand
ATTTTGATCAGCTTACGCTTGAATCCAGTTCATCAAAATGTACGTCTACAAATTAGAGAGCAACTTGATTTTGCAACCATTCTCTATCACAAAGGTTTGTTTGGCCAGAGCCTTAAATTACTGGAACGCGTCAAAGACATCGCTTTTGATCACGAGGAGAAGAATATGGCGGCTGAAATTATTGAGCTCGAAAAAGTTATCGAGAGTCAATACATTACCCGCAGTATCGGTACTCGAGCTGAGACCTTGGTGCATGAGTCTGCTCAGGTATCCTCCTTGAATGTTCTTTCGAGTGAGCTGTCTAACCTTTCCCTTCAACTGTACGCTCTTTTTCTTCAAAAAGGTTATGTCAAGAGCGACAATGATTTGCGTATGGTGCAAGAATTTTTTCACGCGCGCATGCCTCAGTTGAATTTGGATGAAATGGGGTTTAGGGAGCGACTTTGGTATTACAATGCCCAACTTTGGTATCACTTCATCATTCAAGATTTTTTGGCCTGCTTTTCATACGCTACGCGATGGACAGAGCTATTTTATCGAACCCCAAAAATGATCGATTTGAACCCTGTTTTTTACTTACGCGGGGCGCAATATTTGTTAGAGGCGCTGTTTTTCATCGGTGACGTTTCTCGCTTTCAAAGCGCACTTGGACGGATGGAGCAGACCTTAGATCATCCCAATTTCCCAAAGCGTTATAATGTTCAAAGCCTGGCCTTTTTATACCGTTACAGCCACAAGATAAATGCCCATTTTATGTCGGGTACTTTTGAAGAGGGCTTATCCTTAATCGAGCCAGTTCTGGCCGGTATTGATCATTATAAGCAGAAGATTGATGAGCATCACGTCATGATCTTTTATTATAAAATTGCCTGTTTACATTTCGGATGTGGTCAGTACAAGGACTGTATTGAGTACCTGGGTTTTATTATCAATGACAAATCTTTAGGCATGAGAGAGGACTTGCTTTGCTTCTCACGTATCTTGAATTTGGTGGCCCATTACGAGGCGGGAATTGATTACGAATTGGATCGATTGATTCGCAGCACCTATAAATTTTTAATCAAAATGGAAGACCTGCATCAAGTCCAACGTGCCATGATTTCATTCATTCGCAGCTTAACTGATGTTTATCCAAGTGAAATCAAAAAAGCCTTCAAAAACTTACACCGTACCTTAAAGCAGTATGAAAACGATCCTTTTGAACGCCGAAGCTTTTTATACCTCGATATTTTGACCTGGTTACAGAGTAATATCGAAGGCAAGAGCATTCCGGCCCTCATCAAAGAAAGGGTCAATCAAGCTTAAACAATCCCTAAAAATTAATTTAATGACCGTTACCCTTACACGACAAAATGACGATTACTTGTTCCATGCGGCTGGTCCAAATCAGCACAAAGTAGTTATGGATTTTAGCAAGGAGTCAGCCCCACAAGGGGCTTCTCCGATGGAGCTCTTACTCATGGCAATAGGCGGATGCAACGCCATAGACATCATATACGTTTTAAAAAAACAGCGTCAAAATGTGACCTCGTATACGGTTAAAGTGACTGGAGAACGCGCTGCTGTACAAAAGGCGAATCCATTCAAATCGGCCTTGGTAGAAATTTATTTAGAGGGGGAGATCGTTCCTGCAAAAGCCCTAAGAGCGGCCTCACTGAGTTTTGAGCAATACTGTTCAGTTTCCATGAGCCTGCGGGGCAGTATGGCTATAGATTATGTAGTCTATGTCAACGGAACTAAGGTGGATGATACGATGCAGTCCAATGGAGGTTAAGGCATGAAATTGGATTCCCTCCCATCAAAAGCACAACTTGTCGAGGCAGCTCAAACGCTCAAGCCTTGGGTTCATAATACTCCGGTAGTCACCTCATCCTATCTGGATGAATTGTCTGGGGCCTCGCTATTTTTTAAATGCGAGCAGTTGCAGCGTATGGGGGCCTTCAAAATGCGCGGTGCGATAAACGCCATACAGACATTGAGTCCAGAACAGAAAGCACGTGGTGTGGTTACTCATTCTTCGGGAAATTTCGGCCAAGCTGTGGCTTTGTCTGCCAAGCTCATGGGATTAAAAGCTGATGTAGTCATGCCCTTGGGAACTCCAAAAGTCAAGCGAGATGCTGTCTTAAATTACGGGGCAAGAGTGACCGATTGCGACCCAAATTTGGCTGCAAGAGAAGCAGCCACGCACTTAATCATTGAAAAAACAGGGGCCACGCCACTTCACCCTTCTAATGCCTTGCCTGTCATTCTAGGGAACGCCACAGCGTGTATGGAATTGCTTTCAGAGGTCCCCGACTTAGATGGGGTGGTTTCTCCGGTAGGTGGTGGTGGACTTTTGGCTGGTACAGGATTAGCGGCCTTTCATTTTGGTCAAAATTGCCACTGCTGGGGCGCAGAGCCATCAACCGTGGACGATGCTTATCGATCGATGATCTCTGGTCAAATAGAGACCAATCAGCGAGCCAATACGGTAGCCGACGGCCTAAAAACTAACTTGGGTTCGATTAATTTTCCAATCATCCAATCGACTGTATCTGGAATCTTTTTGGTGGATGAATCTGAGATCGTTGCGGCCATGCGTCTCATGTGGGAACGCACCAAAATGATCATCGAACCGTCAAGTGCCGTAGTGATGGCTGCTGTTCTGAAAAATCCAAACACGTTTAAAGGTCAGAAATTGGGCCTGATCCTCTCCGGCGGAAATGTTGATTTAAGCGCACTTCCTTTTTGAATTTCTCTATAGCCGTCAGGGCATCAGAAGACTTGAGCCACTTGAATTTATGACGTATATTTGGGGCCTTTATCGCCTCATGAAATACGATAAGTTGTTGTGGATGTTGGGTCTTTTGAGTCCGTTGCTTTTGGCGCAGCAACGGGAGCTAAAGCCTATTGCCATTGAACTGGACTATTTCTATGGCAGCATCCTGGAGCACAATTCGGACATCGCTCATTTAATCACCGGCCATCCCACTGGTTTCAATTTGGCCTACAACCGAAAGACTTATGGTTACAATGAGTGGGAGAGTCGCTACAATTATCCAGATTGGGGATTTACTTTCAATTATCAGGACATGGGTAATCCCTATTTGGGGAAAAATTATGGGCTTTACGGTCATTTCAATTGGTATTTTTGGAAGCGTCGCTTGAGACTGGGTATTGGTCAGGGCATTGCGATGGCAGGTAATCCATATGATGCCGAACAGAACTATCAAAACACTGCCTACGGGAGTCGATTTATGAGCACCACATTTTTGAAGTTCAATCTCATTGAGGAAAACCTGTTTCGAGGCATAGGGTTGCGACTTGGGACCGGGATTATTCACTATTCCAACGCTAATTTTAAAGCCCCGAACAACAGTACAAATACTTTGTATTTTTCTGCAGGGGTCAGTTATCAATCTCAAGAAGGGGTCATCCTTACCCGCCACAATCACGGGGATTGGCCAAGTGAATACTACAGCGAACCCATTACTGTTAATGCGGTGTTTCGCACTGGACTCAATGAGGCCGACGTGATTGGCTTGGGTCAATATCCATTTTATGTCTTTTCATTTTATGCGGACAAACGGGTTAATTATAAGAGTACCGTTCAGCTTGGGGTAGATTTTTTCTTTTCTGACTTCCTAATTTATTTGATTCGGTATCGCGAATCGGCTTTCCCAGGCGATGGCATAGAGCCTGGTCTGGATTATCGTCGAATTGGTTTATTTTTGGGTCATGAATTTCGCTTTAGAAAGACCGCCTTTGTGGCACAATTAGGTCGTTACATGTATTGGCCTTACGAGTTTGAAAATAGAATTTACAACCGTCTGGGTCTGAAACGATATTTTGGTAAAGAACACTTTTTTGCTGCCATTACCTTAAAAGCTCATTGGGCAAAAGCGGAAGCCGTTGAATTTGGAATTGGTTATCGGTTATGAGATTGAAGCTTAAAATATGGGGACTTGGTTTGCTTACAGCCTTAGTGTTTTGGGGATGTGATGGGGATAATGCATGGGATTGCTTTCAAAGCAGTGGCCCCATTGTTCAGCGTAGCTTTGATGTTGATAAGTTCAAGAAAATCATCATTTGGAATCGAGTACAGCTCATTGTCTCTTCAGGTTCTGCGCAAAGTGTGATCGTTGAATCGGGTGAAAATTTAATGAATGAAGTGCTGGTTCGTGTAGAAGATAGCATCTTAAAAGTCAGTGATCGAAACAGTTGTAATTACACTCGTGATTATGGCATTACTAAAGTTTACGTAACCTCTGCTGTTGATTCCCTTGAAATACGTTCCAGTTCAGGGTTGCCCGTAATCGGTCAAGGCCCGATTACATTTAGAAAACTCATTCTATTGTCTGAGGATCGTGAGCAGGAAGGGGAGTTTCATACCGACGGGGATTTTTATTTTGAGGACCTCGACGTGACTCAGCTTGTCATATTTGCAAATGGAACCAGTAAATTTTTTCTTGGTGGGCGAACCAATTCTGCCAATATCGGGCTCTATGATGGAGATTCCCGCATAGAGGCGCCTGATCTGGAAATCAGAAATCTGTACCTGTTTCACCGAAGCACCAATAAAATGGTGGTCGCTCCAACTAATTTAATTCAAGGCCGTATCGTTGGTATTGGCGATGTGATTTGTAAAACCCAGCCACCCATCGTCAATGTCGAGGAGGAATTTACGGGTCGTTTACTTTTTCAGTAAGTGATAATGATGAGCCATTTGGTCAAGTGCTAGGATTTGGTCCATTGGGTGAATAGGTCCTCTAGGGTAGCCGTTTCTTTAACCTCAATCAATGCCTTTGCAGATAAATCTTTAATTACTTTACCGCGATTTAAAACGATGATGTGGTCACAAATGGCGGATATGTCCTGTAGAATATGAGTTGAAAGCAGTACGGTCGTCTTTGCGCTCATGGATTTAATTAACGCCCGGATGTCTTGAATTTGGTTGGGGTCAAGTCCAGTCATGGGCTCATCCAAGACCAATAGATCTGGATGGTGCAAAATCGCTGCGGCAAGACCCAATCGTTGTTTGTAACCCTTGGATAAGGCATCAATTTTCTGATGGGCTGCCTCGCTCAATCCAGTGCGCTCCAGTATGTCCAAGAGGTCGAAATTCAGGGGCCTGTAAATTGAGGCGATGTGGCTTAAATACTCTTTGACATACATTTCTTGGGGCAGTGGATTGTTTTCAGGTAAATAGCCAATGCGACTTTTGTATTGTATGGAAGTCGGGTCACCACTTTTGCCGTCAAGGATCATTGACCCCCGATCCGCTGAGATCAAGCCCACGAGAATTCTAATTAAGGTGGATTTTCCGGCGCCATTAGGTCCAATCAGACCGATAATTTCTCCCGAATTCAAGGAAAAACTAACGTCGTCTAAGGCAGACTGACGACCGTAGGTTTTGGCGATGTGATCAAAACGAATGTCCATAGCATTGTGGTGAACAAACTTAAGCAATAAAAAATCGTTAAAAAGATTTCACCATCTAAATGATAAAGCATATTTTCGTAATTCAATTAAGCATATGAAAACGTACATCAATACTTCATTCTTTTATTTCTTTTATCGTAGAGCAGAGGCTTTGTGTTGATTGTGCGCAACAATAATCGTAAAGCCCGACCAAATGTTCGGGCTTTTTTTATGAAAAATTTGAACCATGAAAATTGCCATACAAGGCATACAGCACTCATTTCATCACCAAGCCGTAAAACGCTTATTTAGTGATCAGAATTATGAATTAGTTTGTTGCGATTCCTTTGATGCGACTGCCCAGGCAGTGGCCCATAAAAATGCAGATTTTGGTGTATTGGCCATTGAAAATTCTATCGCGGGTTCCATATTGACTAATTACAATCTTATTGAGTCAGGTTCCTTTGAAATTTATGATGAGATATACCTGAACATACAAATGTATTTGATGGCACTTCCCAACGCTAGAATTGAGGAAGTTGTCGAGGTCCGTTCTCACCCTGTAGCCCTTTTGCAGTGTAGAGATTATTTGAGAAAATACGAAGGAAAGTTTAGACTAATCGAAGGTAAAGATACCGCCAGTGAAGCTGAGAAAATTATGACGGAACAGTTGCAAGGGGTTGCGGCCATTGCGAGTTTAGATGTGGCTGAAGCCTTTGGATTGCAGGTTTTGGACCAACAGATTCAAGACATAAAACAAAATCAAACGCGTTTTGTCCTATTTGGCCTTCCAGGAAGTGCCTCGCTAAAGGAACCAAATAAAGCGAGTTTAAAATTTCAATTGGGTCACGAGGTTGGCTCTTTAGGTCGTGCGCTGGGCATCTTGAGTGATCATGACATAAATCTAACGAAAATACAATCCCTGCCTGTTTTGGGAATGAATTGGCGTTATGCTTTTTTTATCGACGTTACTTTTGACAATCGATCAAACTTTGATCGGGCCGTGGCGGAATTACAAAACAGCGTAAAGAATTTCAAATTACTTGGATGTTATGCCCAGAACAAAGAAAATTCACCCACTAAAATGGTAGAAAAAATTAAGTTATGAGTCAAAACCAACAAGCGCGTCAATGGTTGCGCGATATGAATTTAGGTCACCCCATTGTTATTGCCGGACCTTGTAGTGCTGAAACTCAGGATCAATTGCTGACCACCGCTCATGGGCTGGCCAAGACTAAAACATCGGTCTTGCGCGCTGGCCTATGGAAACCAAGAACCAGACCTGGTAATTTTGAGGGTGTTGGAGCCTTAGGACTCCCCTGGCTTAAAAGGGCCAAGGAAGAGACTGGATTGATGACCACCACAGAGGTCGCCCACCCACATCATGTTGAATTGGCTTTGGAGCACGAAGTTGATTTATTGTGGATTGGCGCCCGGACCACGGTTTCTCCATTTATTGTACAGGACATTGCTGACGCCCTGAAAGGCACGGATAAAATTGTGCTGATTAAAAACCCGGTCAATCCAGATCTTTCGCTCTGGATGGGGGCTTTGGAACGTTTTGAAAAGGCAGGAATCAGTCAACTCGGAGCCATACATAGAGGGTTTTCAACCTATGAAAAATCCAAATACCGCAACATACCGGAGTGGCAAATTGCGATCGACTTTCAGAATAGACGTCCAGATGTGCCGATGATTTTAGACCCATCACATATGGGTGGGCGTCGTGATTTGATTTTTGATTTGTCCCAGACTGGATTGGACCTCAATTATGATGGACTAATGATAGAAAGTCATATTGATCCAGAAAACGCATGGAGTGATGCGGCACAACAAGTTACTCCTGAGCGACTTGGGGAAATCATTACAGCCTTAAAAATGCGCCAGGTTGGAGGATCCACAGAGGAGTTTCAAAATAAACTGAGCGCATTACGAGCCAAGATTGATGTGGTGGATCAGCAACTCATTGAGTCTTTGGGACGACGAATGGGAATCGCCGTAGAGATCGGTCAACTTAAACACGACAATAATGTGGCCATTCTTCAGTCCAATCGATGGACCTCGATTTTAGATCGTATGGTTGAGGCCGGTTTAAAGGAAGGGCTGAGTTCAGAATTTACTCAAAAACTGTTCAAAGCCATTCACCAAGAGTCGATCAGTCAACAAAAGGGCATCACGGATGCTTAAGACACCCCAAAGGACAGAGTGAAATTGCTTTATTTCTTGCGATGTACCTGGGTGTTGGGCTCAAAATACCGGTTTATTGAACAGAAATTAGCAATTTTGTAGCTCAATGAAAGGGCTTGTATACAAATCTACAGGAAGTTGGTACACCGTGAGATCGGAGTCAGGTACGTTTTATCCCTGTCGGATCAAAGGCAAATTCAGAATCGATGGCATTAAAAGTACAAATCCAATTGCTGTAGGGGACCGTGTTGAATTCAGCATTGAAACTTCTGATCAAGAAACCACTGGTTTGATCGAAAAAATAGAAGCTAGAGACAATTACATCATCAGAAAGTCCGTGAATCTGTCCAAACAAACACACATCATTGCCTCGAATATAGAT
>WTIY01000154.1 GCA_011525065.1 Flavobacteriales bacterium | reverse complement strand
GATAAATTCTCCTTAGGGTCACTAAATCCAAATTGCGATGCCAAAAACGTGATTTTCAAACTCCAGTAATTCTTGAAATGTTAAAATATTTTACTTTTCATCGATTTTATTTGCATTTAATCGTATATATTGAGAGTTTTGATGAGTAAATCAATGAAATCTTTCGATTTTGAAAAAAATGATACACTTATTGACGCTGGCTTGTGCCCTTAATGTGCTGTCTATGGAGGCACAAGTCGGAATCAATAACGCGAATCCTCAAGCTGCTTTGGACATTCAAAGCAGTAACTATGGTGTTGTCATGCCGCGATTGGCCTTGACCTCTACTTTAGTTGAAAGCCCTGCCAGCAATCCTCAAGGGGCCGGCATTCCGGCTGGAACCGTCATTTACAATACGGCCACGACCAACAATGGAGTAAATGACGTCTCACCTGGGCTATATGTTTGGACCGGCACCCAGTGGTCTGCACAATTCGATCGGAAAGAACACATGCTTTATGAAAGTGATTTGGGCATACGCACAGAACCACTTGTTGGATTTGCTGCTGTGAATATCGGTGGACTCACTAATCTGTCCTTTACCCCTAGCTACTCTGGCGTCTATAAAATCATATTATCAGTCAATTATGGTGGCGGGGTTGCTAAAACACCTAATGAAGATGGTTCACCTGCCAGTGATGGTGATTTGAATATCGCACGTCAAACTGGGACTTTTGATTTCGAACTCGACGGGGTCCATCGCTATATCCCCGTTGGGGCCTACTCTACAAATTATGATTCGAGTGTTGGCATCCCGATTGGAGGGGATCGTAAGTTTTTTGCCATTTGGCAGGAGTATCACTGGACTGGATTTGTCTCACTCTCTGCAGGAGTGGCCCACAACTTCAACCTATCATTCACTCAAGATGCCGCACCTGAATTTGTCGGGGAGGGCACAGGAACCGGACGAGGCTACATCGCCTATGATTTACCGTGCCGGGTGGAATTCATTTATATGGGAGATTAATCGATGAAACTCAAGTATTCCATATTGATTGTCTTTATCGGTCTGATCCAGTCCACCGCCTGGAGTCAGATTGGAATTGGCACGAGCAATCCTCAGGGGCTTTTGGATGTCTCAATGACTCAGGGCTTTGTTTATCCAAGAGTAGAATTGATCAATACGGATACCGCCAGCATCACCAATCCCGACGGCGGGGCATTGGCCCTTGGCACTATGGTGTACAACACAAAGAATAGCGGCACAGATGACACTGCCGTCTACCCCGGACTTTACCAATGGAACGGAACTGAGTGGGTGGCTCAGTTCGATAAAAAAGATAACAAAATTTATCTCCAGAACAGCAATCTCAGCACTGGTTACGGTGTGGGCCAACAAGGGGTTAGTTTTACAAGCAAGACATTTACACCTCAGTATTACGGCACCTATAAGATTAAGGTCAGTCTTCATTTTGGGGGTGGGAAAATAGATACCCCACTAACGGCAGAGCCCGATGATCAGCATGCCAATTTCGGTGCTCAAGGTGGCGACTTTGTGTTCAGTTTTAACGGCCAAAATCATACCGTACCCTTGAAGTCCTTTTCTGGAAATAACGATGACTCACTTTTTGACAACGGCACCTTTAAAGAATACGACAATGCCTACAATCAACTTCAATTTACCCTTTTAGAGACGACCCTAATCCCAGGTAACAACTACGACTTCGGAATAACCTTTGAGCAACTGATCGCTCCTGGATTTATTTCTGACGGCGGCCTTTCCACAGAGGGCGGTGGACATATTGACCTGAATGGCGACTTAGGTTGTGTGGTAGAAATCTCATATGTAAACGAATAATCATGACCAAAGCAAACCCATTAATTCACCCATTGACATTCATCCAAGGACTTTTACTTGTGGGGATGATGAGTTTATCCACAGGGCAAAAAACCCTAGCGCAAATTGGTATTGGAACAACAAGTCCAGAGGGCGCCATCGATGTCAGCAGCACCAGCTCAGGCCTTTTGTTTCCACGCGTGGCATTGACCAGCACACAAGACATCAGTACTGTAATTAACCCAAATGGCGGGGGCCTTGCCGCTGGTACAACAGTGTTCAATACCAACAATAGCACCCTAGGAAGCAATGACGTTCAAGTGGGCGTTTACACCTTTGATGGAACCTCTTGGCAAGCCCAATTCAGTAGAGAAGACTATCAGTTATTCGAGCAAACTGCGGGCTGTCAAAGAGCGCCTATTGAACCGGGGTCCCTGAACTTCAGTACAGCCAATAACATAGACGGTCTGAATAGGGAAGTTTTTACCCCAAAATACAGTGGTGTCTACCGAATTGAGGTTAAAACTAATTTTGGTGCAGGAAAAATCGAAGATTTTACAACAGGTAACGAAAGTTATATCTCGTTGAGCACCACCGAAGGCGCATTCTTTTTCAAATTAGAAGAGAACGGACGTATATTGATCGATCCTGAATCCACGACTTATGACTACGCTCAGGGCTGGTCTTACACCCATGCCTATGCCGCTGAAAGTGATTACGAAGCAACCGCAATAGAAAGCTACAACGTGCCTCATTACGCCACCCTGGTTTATTACAAACCGCTCATCGCAGGGGCTCCATATACCCTGACGCTTAGACACAAAGCCGTTACTGGCGATGCAGTATTTCAAAATTCTGGGGCTTCTGGGGATGGTATGGGACACATTGGTCATGACCTACCATGCAGCGTAGAATTTGAATTTTTGGGTAACTAGTCCGAATTTTTAATTCCCAGTTAGTCGCGAGTATTGGCCGCATTTCAATTTTACTTTGACGGCCGAAAGTGGTATTTTTACCCATGCATTTTCCTAAAAAGCAGATCGCTCTCGAAGAAGGAGATTTCTATTTGACTCCGGAGGGTTATCGATGTTTTACCGAGCAATACCACCTTAAACGCGGCTATTGTTGCGACAGCAATTGCCGACATTGCCCATATAAAGGAAAATCATCAAACCACTAAACCCTGTGATCTCATGACGTTTCAAGAAGAAATTCTGGCCGGTATTCCTCAATCATTACCCGACCCAAAACCATTTGATTCCAATGTGAATCACGCCCCGAAGCGCAAGGCCATTTTAAGTGCTGAGCAAGAGGAATTGGCCTTGCGAAACGCACTGCGTTATTTCGAGCCGCAACACCATAAAGTCTTGATGCCTGAGTTTAAAAAAGAACTTTACGACTACGGTCGTATTTACATGTACCGTTTCCGTCCTGAACATAAAATTTACGCTCGTCCCCTAGAGGATTACCCAGGACAAAGCATGCAGGCCAAAGCGATCATGCTCATGATTCAAAATAACTTAGATCATGCCGTTGCCCAGCACCCTCATGAACTCATAACCTACGGTGGTAATGGGGCAGTATTTCAAAATTGGGCACAATATCGCCTGACCATGCAATATTTATCCCAAATGAGCGACGAGCAAACCTTGGTCATGTACAGTGGTCATCCCATGGGTTTATTCCCATCTCATTCTGGGGCACCTCGCGTGGTTGTAACCAATGGCATGATGATTCCGAACTATTCAAAACCCGATGATTGGGAACGATTCAATGCCTTAGGCGTAACCCAATACGGTCAAATGACTGCTGGAAGTTACATGTACATTGGGCCTCAAGGCATTGTGCACGGCACCACCATTACCGTTTTGAACGCCTTTAGGCGACTTGGCAGGTCCCCGCGGGGCGGACTTTTTGTAACCTCTGGGTTAGGAGGCATGAGCGGGGCACAACCCAAAGCCGGGAATATAGCGGGCTGTGTAACCGTGTGTGCTGAAGTCAATAAAAAAGCCATTGACACCAGACATCGTCAAGGCTGGGTCGATGAAGTTTTTGACGACCTGGAATCATTAACCAAAAAGGTAAGATGGGCCCTAACTGAAAACCAGTCCATCTCTTTGGCCTATCACGGCAACATCGTCCTGGTTTGGGAACATTTTGAAAAAGTAAATCTCAAAGTCGATTTGGGAAGTGATCAAACTTCGCTTCACAATCCATGGGCTGGGGGTTATTACCCGGTAAGCCTCAGTTTTGAGCAGGCTAACGAAATGATGGCCAACGATCCCGCTGAATTTAAGATTCATGTACAAAAAAGTCTCGTACGACACGCAGCAGTCATCAACAGACACACGGCTCAAGGCACGTATTTCTTTGACTATGGCAACGCCTTTTTACTCGAGGCCTCTCGAGCAGGCGGTGATGTGCTTAAAACTGGAAGTCAAGAAGAATTCAAATACCCCAGTTACGTGCAAGACATCATGGGACCCATGTGTTTCGATTACGGATTTGGGCCCTTTCGATGGGTGTGTGCCTCAGGCAAACCTAAAGATCTAGAAAGAACAGATCAGATCGCATGTGCGGTCCTTGAGCAGCTCATGGAACAAGCTCCTGAAGAGATCAAACAACAGATGGCCGACAACATTCAATGGATTAAGGGCGCACAGGATAACGAACTTGTGGTCGGATCGCAAGCCAGAATCCTGTATGCCGACAGCGATGGTCGCGTTGCCATTGCTCGCGCATTTAATCAAGCCATCAAAGACGGTGAAATCGGTCCCGTCATTTTGGGTCGTGATCATCACGACGTCTCAGGGACAGATTCCCCCTATCGAGAGACCTCAAACATTTACGACGGGAGTCGCTTTACGGCCGATATGGCGGTGCAAAATGTCATCGGTGATGCGTTTAGAGGCGCAACTTGGGTAAGCATTCACAATGGCGGTGGGGTCGGCTGGGGTGAAGTCATGAACGGCGGTTTCGGTATGGTTCTTGATGGGAGTAAGGAAGCAGAACATAAATTGAGTTCAATGTTGTTTTGGGACGTAAATAACGGCATCGCAAGGCGAAGTTGGGCCAGAAACCATGAAGCCGTATTTGCCATAAAAAGAGCCATGGCGCAAGAACCCAATTTAAAAGTAACCCTGCCGAATTTTGTCAATGATCAACTCTTCGATTAACACTTAATCTTATGAAACTAAACGTACTATTTCTCGGTTTGAGTCTCCTACTCACGGGGTGCAATACCGTTCGGGTGGCGGTAGATTACGACACCAGTGCCTCATTCGAATCATATCAAACCTATGCCTTTTTTAAGCCATCTGTGGACAAAATGGAGATCAGTGATTTGGATAAAAAGCGTATCCTTCACGCGATAGACAAAAATCTCAGCGCCAAAGGCATGACCAAATCAAAGCAGGCTAGCCTGCTGGTGCACGTTTTTACTAAGGAGGAAAAACAAGTGGATGTCTTTCAGAACAACTTCAATTGGGGTTGGGGCTGGGGATGGTCCCCTTGGTTCAATGGAGGATTCTTTGGTCCAAGTGTTTATGCCAGAACCGAAGGACAATTGTATATAAACTTAGTCGATGCCCAAAACAATCAGCTGGTTTGGCAGGGTAAAGGAAGTGCCAGGCTATACCCCCGCGATAATGTGGAGAAAAAAGTGGCTCGCATTCAAAAAATCGTAGACGAAATCTTAGCCGCCTATCCTCCTGGCGAAGAACAGTAGACCACCCGGACGACCCATTGGTGAGGACCACCGTAGGCCACAGATTATTTTTTGATCAAGCGGTATAGGCGATCTGCCCCACTACTGTTTGTGGCCCGAAGTACATAAAGCCCCACAGGCCAGGTCTCAAATGAAAAACTTTCGAGGGCCTCTATAGAACTTCTGGGCAGCATCAATCCTCCGCGAACATCAAAAATTTCAAATTCAATCTCTGGGTCACTGCTCTGGACGTGCAGTCTTTGACAGAACGGACTGATAAAAGTCAATGAAATGGGCGCTCCATGCTCACTGAATCCCATAACCTGACCATCGACAATATTTTGTGCGTAAATTTTTGGGGAACCTGATTTTTGTTCGACAAACACAGAAACGCTTTGGTTGTTAACCGCCTCTGTCAATTGAATTCTGCTTTTATTCGCTTGAAAGGTCGCTACATCTCTTAATCCCTCTGGCCAAATGGGTTGGGCATTTTCATCGAGATAAGTGGCCCCCAAGGTCGTGGGCGATGCGCCATTATCGACACCACGCTTTATGAGCAGTAAAGGACCCTGATCCATGACATTCAATCCGCCCACAGGAACGAACTCAGAACCCACAGAATAGAGCTCATAGGCGCCATCCCCTAACATTCTCTGACCGGTCAAAAGATCGAATTTTTGAAGGTAGGTTCCCTTTGTGCTTTGAGACGTATTGGTGTAGGTACTGCTCATCCAAATCTGCTCAGCACCACTTTTGTAACCCATATGCGGCCCCATTTCGTAGAAGGACTGGGTGGTATCAAAGGAAGATCCATTAATCCCCCAAGGAAGTGTGCCATCAGACTCGATACACTGTAGATAGGTATCAAATCGGGTGCCTGCAGAGGCATAATACCCCATATAAACCTTGTCCTGGATTAACATCCCTGAATAATCTCGATTGAAGGCCGTGGCCTCATTGCTGATTTGGATCGGGGCTGCCCAAACAGGATCGCCATTTACGTCAAATCTCTGTGCATGCAAAAAGGAATTGATGCCGGTCAGGGTTTGATGAAAAACAACCAGCAGGTCCCCTGAACTGAGTTCAAATAGATTGCCGACCACAGTATTGCTTGAGCCCAATACCACAGGTTTAGAACTGGCCCAAACCGCTTGGCCGTTGTTGTCAAACTTTTGTATTTGCGCTACCCCTGTCGCGCTCCACCAAGAGACCACAGCACCACCTTGGCTCAGCGGTAACACTCTAACCACATTACCACTTCCCACAGAAAGCCCCGTAGGCCCCCACAGTCGATTGCCTTCAAGGTCCATCTTAAAGACAAATGCCGGGTCACCACCGCCGGTTCCAGTGGCACCGATATACAAATTATCTTCCTGATCCACCACCACATTCCACAGTACAGTATAAGTGCTCATGGGCAAATCATCACTGACCAAAACCCCCTCTGGGCCAAGCATTTGCTCACCCATTGGATTCAGAACTTGAAGACGGAGCTCGTAGTTTTGCGGCGCACCTACACTTTGCCAAAAGACCACATAAGTAGACCCGTCAGAAGCCCCAATGGCCTTCATGTCAGAGCTTGTCTGATCCACTACCAAGGTATTGACCTCTGTATCTGAGGTCCATTGGGCTTGAGCGATAATGGCCCAAAGCATGGCGGTATAAATAATGATGTTTCTCATCAGGCTAAAGTTTTAATTATTTTTTTTGTTAAATTTGATGAGGTTGAAGTAATTTCTTTTCCTTCAGGACTAATTAATTTGAACCTATCAATTTTTTTATTGGTTGGTGGCACTGAAATAACAAGACTTCGAGCTTCAGTTGATTGCGGATTAGTAAGTAAGTCCTTTGTATTTCCTTGTTCCACAATAAGACCATGACGCATTACAATTACTTTGTTCGTTGTTTCTGCAATAACACCCATATCATGGGTTATTATAATTACTCCTAAATTTCTTTTTTTTGTTAAGTCTTTTAGTAATTCTAATATCTGAAATTGAATACTGACATCTAAAGCTGTTGTAGGTTCATCAGCTATTATAAGATCAGGCTCACAACTAATTGCAAGTGCAATTACAACACGTTGGCGCATTCCTCCACTAAATTGGTGAGGATAGTCTTCAATTCTCTTTTCTGAATTATCAATTCCAACTTCCTTTAGTAAGTTTATCGATTTTTTAAGAGCATCATCATACGATAAATGTAAATGTGTTTGAATTGTCTCAATGAGTTGATCCTTAATTTTAAAAAGAGGATTTAATGATGTTTGTGGATCTTGAAAAACAAAACCAATTTTTTTTCCTCTGATCTTTTGAATAATCTCTTCTTTATTTTGTAATTCATTTCCATCAATTTTTATCAACCCACTTGTAATCTCACCAGGAGGATCAATTAAATTAATTATAGCGTTTGCAATTGTAGATTTTCCTGAACCTGACTCCCCTACAATACCAAGTATTTCTCCTC
>WTIY01000245.1 GCA_011525065.1 Flavobacteriales bacterium | reverse complement strand
GGGGTGTCTTCAACCACATCGTGGAGCAGTGCGGCAGCAATCGATGTGGCATCTAGGCCAATTTCTGAAGCCACAATTTTGGCCACTGCAATGGGGTGGAAAATATACGCTTCCCCGCTTTTTCTTCGCTGTTCTTTATGGGCATCAACTGCGGTATCAAAAGCAGTACGAATCAGTTTTTTATCTGCCCTGGAAAGGGTTTGATAACTGATTTTGAGCAGTTCTTTATACTGCTTGGCGATTTCTTTATTTTCTTGCTCAAGTACCGCTGGTGCCATAAAATAAAATTACAGAAAACTTTCAGAGTGGGCAAGAGCTGAAATGGAGCAGGGTAAGACCGAGATTTAGATGAGGTCAAAAGGATAAAAGGTTTACCGAGTTTATGGCGAAGAACATGATTAATTCAGCCATAGACCCTGTTTTTTTTGGGTCTTAAAGGCTGCGTTGTCGTATGGCCTCGTAAATTATAATTCCAGCAGAGACCGATAAATTTAAACTATCTATGGTTCCGTTCATCGGAATTTTAATGTTGGCCTCACTGACGTTTCTCCAGGATTCAGATAGACCATCGGCCTCAGTACCCAGGACTATGGCAGTCGGCCCGCAATAATCCGCCTGAGTGAATGGAATCGCCTCTTGTAAAATAGCGCTGTAAATTTTGATGTGCCGGGCCTTTAGCAAACTTATAATGTCCTCAGTACTTCCTGTTGCGATTTTAGTGGTAAAAATGCCACCGACACTGCTTCGAATAATGTTTGGATTGTACAGGTCTGTTTTGGGATTAGCTAGAACAAAAGCATCCACACCAGCCGCGTCAGCCGTGCGCAACAAAGCCCCAATATTCCCGGGTTTTTCAGGTGCTTCTGCGATTAAAATAAGTGGGTTCTGATTTGAAACATCAAGGGTCTCCAGCGAATGATTTTTGCTTTTAAATACAACTACGATCCCCTCTGTGGAATCGCGATAAGCAATTTTCTTATAGACATTGGGACTAACCAGATAAGTTTTGACCCCCGCAAGCCTCTGATTTTTCTGGTGGTCTTTATTATGCTCTGGGTTAATTTCTGGGCATAAAAATGCCATTGAGGGCTCAAATTGCGCGCTTAGGGCAAGGTCGATTTCTCTTTGACCTTCTACGACAAATACACCATCTTTTTTGCGGGCCTTAGCGCGTTCTTGCCATTGGACCAATTGCTTGATTAGGGCGTTGCTGGTGCTGGTTAATGTCGGCGTCTTGTGGTCCATAAGTTTTTAATCCACTCAATCACTTTGGCTTCTGGCCATATTTATTTGAGTATCGCTGATAGAGTTCAGTCTGATGGGTTTCCAGTGAAATTTCACGACCATCGATAAACGCATGACTCAATTGATTGGTTCGCATGTCAAGAGCATCGCCTTGACTCACGAAAAAGGTGGCACTTTTTCCGACTTCAAGTGAACCGTATTGATCATCAATACCGATAATTTTTGCCGTATTTGACGTTATGAGTTCCAGAGCTTCCTCAGGGTTCAAACCAAAGCCAGCGGCGTGCCCTGCATAAAATGGGAGATTTCTGGTACTCATGCGTTCCATGGATCCTCTGGCATTCAGACCAACAAGCAAACCACCTTTTTTCAAAATTCCAGGCAATCGGTAGGGCTTGTCATAGTCATCGTCGGCTTGCTTAGGAAGTGCATGAACTCGATCCAGCAGCACAGGGATGCTGTGGCGTTTTAAAAATGGAATGATTTGATCGGCCTGATAACCACCCACTATAACCACATTTTGAGCGCCATGAGATTTTAACTCACTGACGGCATCCATGATTTCTCTTACTCCGTCGGCGTAGACGTAAATTGTTTTACTTCCATCAAGGGTGCCGACTAATGCTTTCAGTGCCTGATTCGGAACGGCCGGGTTTTCGGTTGAGTAGGCCGCAGCTCGATCCAAATAATCAGTAATGGCTTTTATTTGTTGGTCATAATTTTTATTGGGTTTCCATCCGCGATCTTCTCCGAGCCACCAACGCCCTCTTCGGTAGGTGTTGGGCCAATTCAAATGTACCCCGTCATCGGTCTTTATGGCCGCGTCTTCCCAATTCCAAGCATCCAGTTGTACTATGGACGAACTTCCCGAAAAAACACCGCCTTGTG
>WTIY01000103.1 GCA_011525065.1 Flavobacteriales bacterium | reverse complement strand
CCCACACATTATAGGCATTGGGTAAATTAAAATCCACATATGGGCTCAAGGCATGTGAAGGAGCCGGACCTAACATGGCTGTAGGTAGCGCAATAGCCACGGTGAGTACATTGCTCTGATCAAACGCATCAACGGCCTCGGCAGAAGCATTAAATCCCTCTCCTGGGATCGTTCCAGACTGAATCAATGAGAAACGGTCTTGATCGAAAAAAAATGGATCGCGCCGCGGGCCAGCGAATAACTGAATGTCTTCTAGCGTCGTGACTTGGGTTTGTTCTAAATCAGAGATGACCACCGAGCCCAACAGGTCACTCACGTTAATTTCAGAGTACAGGCCTTGCTGATCCGCCCCGACTGGAGTCGGTCCAAAGAAATACATCAAGCTGTCTCGAGGAATCGCCTGAATGACTAAATCCTCCTTAAAATCGCCGTCGTTATCAATGTTAAATTCAATCAATACCTCAGGATCAAAGCGCGCCTCCTGGGTGACTGAGCCCACACTTAACGGGCTTTGAAGCGTAACCACAAATACCGACTGGTCCTGATTTGCTCCGCGAAACGCATAAAAATCGGAAATGTCTGCACTGGTGTAGGCCACCATGGGGCCGTCTCCTTGTTCAGAGGCTGTGAGCATGAGGGCCAAAGCCGCAATACCGAAAAGCGATAAGAAGGAATAAATTTTATTCATATCCTTGAGTTGAACTCAATGAATTATTTAATTTTAATGGATCAAAGGTCCTTACCACACAAAAATAACAAATGAACCCGTCTTCAGCAGGCTGGATTAAAAAATTTATTGCCGAGATCGATCAAAGTGCACTCTGCTCGGCTT
This sequence comes from Flavobacteriales bacterium, assembly GCA_011525065.1. Lineage (GTDB taxonomy): Bacteria > Bacteroidota > Bacteroidia > Flavobacteriales > Flavobacteriaceae > BACL21. The sequence goes on along the minus strand of WTIY01000103.1, from coordinate 7,165 downwards.
ACCAGGAAGTGTCCGATTTGTATTTAGGGCTAAAATCGACCGGCTTTATTTACGGCATGTCCTTGACTGGCTTAAAACCTCAGCCCAAGAGCAGTATTGAACTGACCGTAGAGGAACACACCAAAATCAATTTATTGCAGGCCTTGAGCTATGTTTATTTTAAGCATCACCCTGAGCAGCACTATCCCGATTGTATCGCAGCCATTGTGGCCTTTTACGAACATATGGGCAAAGGACAACCTGGACTTTTGCACAAACTCAGCTTCTCTAAAAATCCAAGCGACAACCTAGAAGGCATCATCAATGCTCGCCTACACGAGAATAACCTGGTTAAAAGTGCCGAAGTGTCCTCCTTGATCACTTACGTTCTTTTATTTATCGATATCCTGGTGTTTGAGGAGTATCTGATGGGAAGTCAAGACATTCAAGCGGCTTTTGATCGGCTTGAACACTGCTGCATTCAGGCTTGTGCTTGGGCCCTGGAGAGCAAACCTAGCCCGAGTAAATACGATCATATGTTCATCGAAATGTTGAACCATGCCCTGAAAAAGCCCCTAGCCTACGACCAAGCACAGAGCGAAATCTTACGCCAAGAAATGAGCGAGCACGGAACCTTGTTCAAAGGTTTTCTGCTCGATGTTTGCTGTCTTGGTGTGTGGGATGACCGCGTTTTACAGGCCGATGAGCTCCGTTTTCTTCGCGAGCTAGAGGCTGACCTCGGATTGCCCTCTGGTCTTGCCTTGACTGGTATCGGGGATCTGGATGAGTTTTCACGGACCCACGCTCAATCCGTGCGCTTATTTGAACATGCCAATCCGGTAAAATTGCTTTACAAGCAGTCTAGCGCCATGGTCAAAACCCTAATTCTACGCAATAAAAATCGCCTGATTAAGGAATTGTCGGAGAGCGGGGAACTCGTAAAATTATTGACCCTGTCTACCGTGCGTGATTTGGATAAAACTGAAAAGCAAAAAGTAAAAGAGCAGCTGTTGGACATATGCAAAACAGTACCGTCCTTGACGCTCTTTTTACTGCCGGGCGGGTCGCTGTTGTTGCCCATTATGGTCAAGCTCATTCCCACACTGCTGCCCTCTGCCTTTAACGATAACGCCATAGAGGATTGAGGCGAGATGGCCTTAATTGGCTACGTCGCTGATGAACTTAATGCGATACAAGCGGACTTCCTCTTCGTCAAAATCTCCATCAAAAGCCTCCATAGCCTCATCGACAAGGTCATTTTCAGCCTCGATAAAGTAATCATAAAGGTCGTCTTGTGAATCCTCATCCAACACGTCCTCGAGCCAATAATCAATGTTCAATTTTGTTCCGCTGTAGACAATGGCCTCCATTTCGCGAATAAAATCGTCCATGTCTAATCCCTTGGCCTGTGCAATATCGTCTAACGGCAATTTCCGATCGACACTTTGAATGATGAATAATTTGAGCGCACTATTGGTTCCCGTAGATTTAACCACAAAATCGTCAGGACGCATGATTTGGTGTTCGGTCACATAATCTTCAATGAGCTTGATAAAACTGGCGCCATATTTTTTTGCCTTACCCTCACCCACACCGTGAACATTAGACAATTCCTCTGTGGTAATGGGATATTTAAGGGCCATGTCCTCGAGTGAAGGATCCTGAAAAATAACAAACGGTGGCAAATTGAGTTGATCAGCAATGGTTTTTCGCTGGGCTTTCAGAAGCTTAAAAAGGGTCTGGTCCGCTGCAGCGCCACCTTGGCTCGCACTCGGCACTAAAACATCGTCATTGGCATCTTTGTAACTGTGATCCTCGGTCATCATGAATGATGAGGGTGATTTCAGGAATTCAGCCCCGAGCTGGCTCATTTTTAGCACCCCATAAGTCTCAATGTCCTTAATCAAATGCCCTGCGACAAGCGCCTGACGAATCAGCGCCATCCAAAACTCTTCAGGATGATCTGCTCCGGAACCAAAAAACGGCTGTGAATCAGTTTTATGAGACTTAATCAAGGCATTGACTTTACCCAACAGCACATGGACAATCTCCTTAGCCTTATACTTTTGATTGGTCTGATCAATGATCTGCAATAGCGCCAAGAGCTGCTTTTGAGCCTCTTGTTTTTTCTTGGGATGACGCATGTTATCGTCCATATCGCCTCCCTCGCCTGTGGCGTTATCAAAAGCCTCACCAAAGTAATGCAGAATGAATTTTCTGCGCGACACAGAGGTTTCAGCAAAAGCCACTACATCTTGCAGAAGCGCCAATCCTATTTCCTGTTCTGCTACTGGCTTTCCACTCATGAATTTTTCGAGTTTCTCGATGTCCTTATAACTGTAAAATGCCAAGCAGTGTCCTTCTCCTCCATCTCGGCCAGCCCGGCCGGTTTCTTGATAATAACTCTCAATGCTCTTGGGCATATCATTGTGAATCACAAATCGCACATCAGGTTTATCGATACCCATACCAAAGGCAATGGTCGCCACAACCACATCGGCGTCTTCCATCAAAAACATGTCTTGATTTTTAACCCGAGTCTTTGGGTCGAGGCCAGCGTGATAAGGAATGGCCCTTATGCCATTGACTTGTAGGGTTTGGGCCAATTCTTCCACGCGTTTGCGGCTCAAACAATAAATGATCCCACTCTTACCCTCGTTGTTTTTTACAAAACGTGTGATGTCTGCATCCACCGACTTGGTCTTTGGACGAATTTCATAATACAAATTAGGGCGGTTAAACGAGGCTTTGAAGGTGGTTGCCTGTTGAATCCCCAAATTTTTCAAAATGTCCTCTTGTACCTTAGGAGTGGCCGTTGCCGTTAAACCAATGATCGGTATTTTACCGCCTAATCGTTCAAATATTTTTCGCAAGTTTCTGTATTCAGGCCTAAAATCATGACCCCACTCAGAAATGCAATGCGCCTCATCAATGGCCACAAAAGAAAGGGTTACTCGATTTAAGAATTCGACATTCTCCTCTTTTGTGAGCGATTCTGGAGCCACGTAGAGTAATTTGGTAACGCCTTCGCGCACATCTGTGCGCACTTGCTTGATTTCGGATTTGGTCAGCGATGAATTCAACACATGGGCGACGCCCTCGGTCTCAGAAAGGGAACGCAAAAAATCAACCTGGTTTTTCATCAAGGCGATTAGTGGAGAAACGACGATGGCTGTGCCCTCACTGATCAAAGCCGGCAACTGATAACACAGGGACTTACCGCCACCAGTGGGCATAATTACAAAGGAATCACGACCCGATAAAACGTTCATGATCACTGGTTCTTGCAATCCCTTGAATCCGGAAAAACCAAAATAATTCTTGAGTGCAGCAGAAAGTTCGTCCTTGCTGTATGTCTTTTTCATTAGCCTGTCGTTCTGAGTTTATGACAATTAATTGCGGGAACTCGAGAACAATTGTAATTTTGCAACCAATAGGGCTGCGCTGTATCTTTGAAGGAAACGTCTGGTTTAGATAAATCCTTCTTCTAAAGATAAAAAAATCTGAACAGAGCGCCAATTAAATGCGATAAAATTTGATTGATTTAAAACCCATAATGCGAGTCGCTCGCGAAACGGTAGAAACCGAGGCTAAGGCCATTCAACATTTGTCCACCTTGATCGATGAAGAATTTGCCAGTGCCGTGGCCTATATCTATCAATCCAAAGGCCGAGTCATTGTGACCGGCGTGGGTAAGAGTGCGAACATTGCGACAAAAATTGTAGCCACACTGAACTCCACGGGCACACCCGCTATTTTTATGCACGCCGCTGATGCGATTCACGGTGATCTCGGCATCATTCAAGAAAATGACACGGTTATTTGTATTTCCAAAAGCGGCAACACCCCAGAAATCAAAGTCCTGGTTCCACTGATCAAAGCCAGTGGCAATAAACTCATCGGACTCACCGCTAACAAGGAGTCGTTTCTTGGCCAGCAAAGCGATTATGTGCTGAACGCTTATGTGGACAAAGAGGCCTGCCCTAACAATTTGGCCCCCACCACCTCAACCACCGCTCAACTGGTCATGGGCGATGCTTTGGCTATGGCACTTTTGAACTTACGCGGATTCTCGAGTAAAGATTTCGCTCGAGTTCACCCCGGTGGTTCCCTGGGTAAAAAACTCTATCTAAGGGTGAGTGATTTAACCACCTTGAACTCAAAACCTGAGGTAACACCCGACACGGACTTGAAAAAAGTTATTGTCGAGATCTCCGAAAACTTACTCGGGGTGACGGCCGTGGTCGATCAGGATAAAATCGTGGGCATCATCACAGACGGAGATCTTAGACGCATGCTCAGTAAGCTGGATAACATCGCTGGACTGACGGCAAAAGAAATCATGACCAAAAACCCAAAACTCATCAATAACGACGCTATGGCCATCGAGGCTATGGAGCTGATGGACCGATACGGCATTACCCAGATATTGGCGCACGACAATGGGCGCTATACAGGGGTGGTACACATCCATAATTTGAGCAAAGAAGGCATTATCTAATGACAGCAAAAGGACTCCCCAATCCAGAAAAAGACATGTCTTTTTTGGATCATCTGGAAGAATTGAGATGGCATCTCATTCGGGCCACCGTAGCGGTGGTTTCTATGGGTTTTGTTGCCTTTTTGTTAAAAGATTTCATCTTTGACGGCATTATTTTTGGACCAAAACGAGCGAGTTTTCCGACCTACCAACTCCTATGCCAATCGGCTCAGGCCCTGGGTTTAGACAGTTTTTGTTTTTCGGAATTGCCCTTCCGCATCCAAAGCCGAACCATGTCTGGACAATTTTCTGCCCACCTTTGGACTTCCATCACGGCGGGCTTTATCATTGCGTTTCCCTACGTCTTATACGAAGTTTGGAAATTCGTCAGCCCAGGCTTGCACGAGAATGAGCGAAAAAGTGCCAAAGGATTTATTTTTGTGGCCTCGCTTTTATTTTTCCTAGGAGTGTTATTTGGCTATTATGTGGTCACCCCGCTATCCATTAACTTCTTGGGCACCTACCAAGTCAGCGACCAAGTCTTTAACGATTTTGATTTGAGCAGTTACATCGCCCTGGTTCGCGCCTGCGCGCTTTCCTCTGGTCTGATTTTTCAACTGCCCATTGTCATTTATTTTCTCACTAGAGTCGGTTTGGTCACCCCAGAGTGGTTAAAAAAATACAGAAAATACGCTTTGGTCTTAGTCTTGATTCTCTCTGCCATCATCACCCCACCGGACATCGCCAGCCAAGTCATTGTGTCGATTCCTGTGCTGATTTTGTATGAACTCAGTATCCTGATTGCCAAGCGCGTGGTCAAAGTCCAACAAAAAAAATAAGTTATGGGACAAACCCTCGAAGAATTTAATGCCTACCGAAAGCGCATGAATGAGCGTCTTTTAGAGGAAGATCAAAAAATCTTAAAACGGGTGTTTAACCTCGATACCAACGCCTATCTGGAAGGTCATTTACCGGTCAAGACTAAGGAGCTTTTAGGTTTGGGTAATTCACTGGTTTTGCGCTGTGACGACTGCGTCAAATATCACTTACAAACTTGCTATGAACTCGGAATCAGCAAAGAAGAAGTCATTGAGGCCATGAGCATTTCTCTGGTCATAGGAGGCACCATTGTGATTCCTCATTTACGCCGAGCTGTCGAATTTTGGGATGAATTGTCCCAAGCCAACTCCTAGAAAAATATTTGCTACCTTAGCTTTTAACGCATTATCGCTGCCATATCTATGAAACTTCGCGCTGAACAACTCAATAAGATCTACCGGGGACGCTCTGTGGTCAAACAGGTATCTCTAGAGGTGAATCAGGGGGAAATTGTCGGACTGCTCGGTCCCAATGGTGCAGGTAAAACCACATCTTTTTACATGATTGTGGGGCTTATTAAACCCAATGGTGGACGCATTTATCTCAACGAAAAAGACATCACCACTTACCCCATGTACAAAAGGGCTCAAAATGGGATTGGCTATTTGGCGCAAGAGGCTTCTGTGTTTAGAAAACTGAGCATCGAAGACAATATTTTGAGCGTTTTGCAGCTGACCAACCTCAGTAAAGCAGAGCAAGAGGCTAAAATGGAGTCTTTAATCGAAGAATTTGGTCTGCAACACATCCGTACAAACCGCGGGGATTTATTAAGCGGTGGTGAGCGACGCCGTACCGAAATCGCTCGTGCTTTGGCCACTGACCCTCACTTTATTTTACTGGACGAACCCTTTGCTGGTGTAGATCCCGTGGCGGTAGAAGATATTCAGCGTATCGTGGCTCAGCTCAAAAATAAAAACATCGGGATTCTAATCACCGACCACAACGTGCAAGAGACTTTGGCCATTACAGACCGCACCTATCTGATGTTTGAGGGAAGCATTCTCAAGCACGGTGTCCCTGAAGAATTGGCAGCTGATGAAATGGTTCGTAAGGTTTACCTAGGGCAAAATTTTGAGCTGCGTAAAAAGAAATTGCATTTCTAAATTATTCAGAACGTCACTGGCCTAAAATGCACCACACTATTCCTCGATGATTCATCCAAGGTTGGCCCTTAGTGTGAAGGTGGATTCACAGGCCACAGAAGCGAAATACCGATATAGGCCAAAATAATCAGCGGAATGGCTAAATAACCCAATGTAAAGAAGCTCAAACCAGCGACAATTAACAGTACGTAGCGCTGCTTATTGGCCGTCCAAGCCCAGTTTTTAAACTTCAATGACATCAGCGGCCAAGAAGCATTCAGGGCGTAGGTACTGAAGAGGGTAAGGCCAATCAAAAACCACTTGTTAAATAAAAGCTCAGCCATGACCGGAGTGTAGTGATACTCAAAAATCAAGGGCAAACTACATATCAGCATGGCATTTGCAGGGGTCGGCAAACCAATGAAATGTTCACTTTGACGGGTATCAATGTTGAAGCGCGCTAATCTGTAGGCCGAGGCTACAATTATCAGTAAGGCTAAAAAGGGATAATAGGTCTCCAGACCCACCTCCCAAGCACGGGCATTAAATGTATCGGTCAGCGGATTCATGCGGCCGTAAAAAGCCTGCTGCATCATTTGCCATAGAATGAGACTCGGTGCCAATCCAAAAGAAATAAGGTCTGCTAAACTATCCAGTTGGACCCCGAGAGGACTCTGTACCCTGAGTGCACGAGCCGCCAATCCATCGAAAAAATCAAACAGCATGCCTAGGGCAATGAACCACA
>WTIY01000050.1 GCA_011525065.1 Flavobacteriales bacterium | reverse complement strand
GGGCGGGACAAAGTCACGCTTACTACAGGTCGGGCACAACTCGCGAACATTGAAATGCAGGCCTTTTTGGCGAATCCGCTTTTTGGAGTTGGGGTGGGCAAAGGAAAAGAATTACGCGCCGAACAGGGGCTTAGAGCAACAGCCTCCCACAATGAAATTTCAAGGCTTTTGGCAGAACACGGCAGCTTTGGGGTTTTGGCTCTATTGATTTTGTTGTTTGCCCCTGTAGTGATGAGGTTTACAGACCGCAGTAATGTTTACACATATGCTTTTGTGGCCTTTTGGTTTTTGACCATCAACCACAGCGCTATGCGTATCGCCATGCCGGCATTTATTTACGGATTGGCTTTGCTACATATTATTCCTGATCATCAGCTGGAGCATTAGTAAAATGGGTCGAACTATTGTGTATTTAGGCTCTGCCACAACTGGACACAAAAATAATACCCCAGACACGTCAGCGCCACTTATTAAGTTATGGCGGCAAATGGGCCATACAGTTCATTTTGCCTCAAATTTTGAACAGCCCATTTTTCGATTTATCCATCAGCTTTGGACCTTGATCACTCAGGCCCGTAAAAACCCGATCGTAGTAATCGATACTTACAGCACCAGAAGTTTTTATGGGGCTATGCTGCTCTCGCGGGTTTGCCTGCTTTTGGGCTTAAAATATATTCCTATACTTCATGGAGGCCTTTTGCCCAAAAGATTCAGTTCAAAAGCAGGATTCATCCGCGCTTATTTCGCTAAGGCTGATCTGCTGGTTGCTCCATCAACCTATTTAGCCCGTTATGCTGAGCAGCAAGGCTGGCCGGCAGCTATTATTCCAAATGGGCTAAATCTCGCGGATTATCCATTTACCTCCAGAATGACAAGGCCATCAAGGTCCGCACCCATGTCAGACAATACATCGGCAACCACTCCCGACAATAAGCCCCAAAGTCCTCCACACAAAGCGCAACACAAAATAACCCCCAAGATTTTTTGGCTACGGGCTTTTGACCCCATTTACCGGCCGGAATTGGCCCTTGAGATTTTTAAGGCACTCAGTGTGCAATTTCCTCAAGCCGAATTATACATGGTCGGTCCGGATAAGGGAGGCCGCATGGCCGCCTGTAAAAATTATGCTGCCCGAAACCAGCTAAAGGTTCATTTTCCTGGCAAACTCTCAAAGTCAGCATGGAAAAATCTGGCAAAAGACTGCTCTATTTTTCTCAACACCAGCAGCATAGACAATGCCCCGGTGAGCGTTAGTGAGGCTATGGCTTTAGGGCTGGTGGTAGTCAGCGCTAATGTGGGCGGGATGGCTGATTTACTGGATCACGGAAAAGCTGGATTTTTAATCGATGAGCCTATCGCGACAGAGGATAGTCGCACGAATCAATCCCGGGTCTCGGCTTTTGTTACGGTCATTACTGATCTACTGGAGGGGCGCATCAATTCGGGCCCGCAAATCACAAGAGCCCGGACCCTTGCAGAGCAGCAGGATTGGGGGGTGGTTAACGACCTTTGGGGTCAAATTTTTAATCAACATCAAACTGAAATTTAATGTTGTCAAACGCAATCAAGATTACTATATTTAATCGCATGAATTTGAAAAAAGCCAAGGTTAATTTTAATATCTCGGAGCGTAAGGTCTTGCTTTGGCTTATGGACCTTTTGGCCATCACTGCGACCACTGGTTTTTTGGGAATATGGGAATCCTTTACCTATTACCAAACCTTTAATGTTCCTGTGCATCAATGGTTGTATTTACTGATTATTTATAGCTTTTTTGCCCTTGTTTTTGAATGTTATGACCTGCGCCGTTCCAGCCGTTATGAATTGATACTGGCTAATGTCGGACTGGCTGTTTCTTGGACCACACTCATCTTTTTGATGACGCCTAAAATCACTCCATTTTTACCGGTACACCGAATCGATGTTTTCTATTTCTATCTGAGCATGCTGTCTGGCATCTTCTTTTGGCGCTTCATCTACATTAATTTATTCATACGTCCGTGGTTCTCTCAATGGGTTGTTTTGGTGGCTAAGCAAAACGATCTTCAGGATTTGGCTCAGGCCTTGATGAACTCTGATCCGTACTACAAAATCATTGGTTTTGTCGATTTATCACAAAAGACAGGGGACGCCTCAACAATAGAAAATAT
>WTIY01000065.1 GCA_011525065.1 Flavobacteriales bacterium | reverse complement strand
GTGTATTGGAAGGCGTTTAAAATGGGGTTTAAACTAATTTTCTCGCTCAATGCTTCTTCGAGTTGCAGCTCAAAGCGGCTAAACAACTCGGCTTTATCGTAATCGTGAAACGAATCCACAATTTCATCGGCCAAACGAACAAATCCATAGATGTTATAGATGTCTTGGCGAATGCTGGGAGCCAGCATTTTTGTGGCTAAAGAAAAAGAGGTGCTGTAGGTCTTGGTGACGTTTTTACTGCACGACTGTGAGATGTCGTCAAATAGTGCTTTCATGAGTTAATGCTTTGGTCCATGAGTCCTGAAACAATTTTACCAGAGATAAGTGCGGGGGGAACTCCAGGACCAGGTACCGTTAATTGGCCTGTAAAAAAGAGCCCAACCACTTTTTTACTCTTCAATTTAGGTCTCAAAAACGCCGTCTGCATCAGTGTATTCGCCAGACCATAAGCGTTTCCTTTGTAGGAATTATAGTCATTTATAAAGTCGTTGAGACAAAAACTTTCCTTAAAGATAATATTTTTTTTGACGCTCTGTCCGGTTAAAGATTCGAAACGGGTCATGATTTTGTCAAAATACGCCTCCCGCAATTCATCAGTGTCTTCAATGCCCACAGCCAATGGAATTAAAAAAATACCGGCCTCTTTTCCTTTTGGGGCAGCGTTGTCATCTGTTTTAGAGGGGAAGCTGGCGTAAAAGAGGGGTTCCTCAGGCCAACTGGGCTTGTCATAAATACAGGCCGCATGCTTTTCGAATGGTACATCAAAAAATAGCGTGTGGTGCTCCACATTATTGATCGGCTGATCAAAACCAACATAAAACAATAAAGAAGATGGGGCAAAGGTTCTTTTTTCCCAATAGGCTTCAGAATACTGTCGGTATTTTGTTGGCAATAAGGTCTCAGTATGATGGTAATCTGCCCCGCTCAAGACTTGATCAAATGATTGAGACTGGCCATTGACAACGAGTCCTGTGGCTTTACCGTCGGTGACCTGAATGGCTTCGACATTTTGATCGGCCTTGAGGGTGACACCGAGCTCGGTGGCCAATGCCACCATGCCTTGTACCACGCTATACATCCCATTTTTTGGATGAAATGTTCCTAGGCCAAAATCAGCATAGTTCATGAAACTATAAAAGGCAGGGGTGTTTGAAGGTTTGGCCCCCAAAAACAAGACGGGAAATTCCAAAATGGCCACCAAATGCGGATTTTTAAACGCCGCTCTGACGTCTCTGGCGATGGTGCTGAAAAACTGTCCTACTTTCAGCGCAGTTTTTGGGGTGATCAATTCTAAGGGTGAGATGCCTGGCCGATAGACCAAATCTTTGATGGCAATGTTGTAATTATTCAGCGCCCGATCGATAAATTTTTGAAGTTTTGCTGCGCCGCCCACTTCATGCGCTTCAAACGTTTCTTTAATTTTTTCCAATGAGTCCGCGATCGTGATCGCTTGATTTTGACCAAAGTACACGCTGTAGGCAGGGCTCAATTTAATGAGCTCATAAAAATCTTCTGGTTTTTTATCAAAATCCCCAAAAAAGCGTTCAAAAACATCTGGCATCCAATACCATGTGGGGCCCATATCGAAGACGAATCCATCGCGCTTTAATTGTCTGGCACGACCCCCGAAGGTTTTATTTTTTTCAAATAGGGTAACCGTGTGACCTGCCTTAGCGAGATAACATGCGGCCGCCAGGGAGGAGAAGCCTGAGCCGATGACGGCAATAGATTTGGTCATAAAGAAAACTGACTAAAAGGTTAAACGTTTTGCTTTTTCACAAAGTTACGTAAGTCTTTCAACTGGTGAATGACTTTTATAGTGTCGCCTAACTCGCCTTTTTTGATGTCCTTCAGTTTATAACCCATAAGCCAGAGGGGGTAGTGTCCTGCCGGCTGAACTTGCTGGTAAAATTCTTCTACGTAGTCCTGAACGCTCCTGTCATCAGGTTTCACTGTAAAGTACGAGAAAAAGGTAATTCTATCGTAATGTTTGGTTAAATGGCGTAGATTGTCAAGCGGGATATTACTGCCCAGATAAAGGGTTTGATGCCCTTCGCTCATCAAAATGTAATTGGCGTAAAGGAGGCCGATTTCGTGAATTTCTTCATACGGAAGAAAAAGTGCATACTTGGGGTTTTGGTCGTCCTTCAGG
>WTIY01000269.1 GCA_011525065.1 Flavobacteriales bacterium | reverse complement strand
GTATTGTAGTCTTATTCAGCAGCGATGACAGAAATCTCTACCCGAACATCCTTGGGCAGGCGAGCGACTTGAACAGTCTCGCGAGCTGGGGCGGTTTCCCCATCAAAATAACGCCCATAAACAGAATTAATGGCCCCAAAGTCACCCATATCGGTTATAAAAATACTGGCCTTTATCACGTGCTGAAAGGTCATTCCTGCCGCCTTAAGTACCGCCTTTAAATTGAGCATGACTTGATGCGTTTCTTCCTCTATGTTTCCTTCTGTGAGGGCTCCTGTTTCCGGATTTATGGCGATTTGTCCGGAGGTGTATAAAAAATTGCCGTAGCGAACAGCCTGGCTATAGGGCCCGATGGGTTCTGGGGCATCTTTAGTGTAAATGATTTGCTTCATGGTGGTTTGTCTAATGTTCTAATAATTATAAACGTCGATCAGCCTCTCGTCGTTTGTCGTACTTTATGTCGCGCAAAATGCTGCCCCGAATCCCAATAAAGAAATTCCATGAAGTATTTCGGGCACCGATCGGGGTCCAACTAAAGCGCATGACCCAGCTTTCCAAATCTCTTTCAAACCGCATCTGGGTCAAGGTAACGCCTTTATTTTTGAAATCGTAACCCGTCGATAAACCGATTCTCCAACGCGGCGATAAACTGATGTTCGAACTCATCATAAGTGAATTCGAACTGATTTCATTTTGTCTGAGTTGATTGCCGTAAGTTATGGTATAGGCCAATCTAAAGTCCCATGGAATTTTATTGTTGTACCATTTTTGATCCCCCTGATCCTCTTGGTTATCCGCCAGATCATCACCCCGCAAATCTGCAATATCTCGGCCATCACCAAAGAGATCATCAGGTCGACCACCATTTCTAAAGGTATCGTTGTTGAAGTCTTGGTCAGCATCTTCTTCGTCCTGATCTTTATTACTGCCATCAAAATCCTTTGAAGAAAAGGAATAATTAAAACTCATGTTGGCATTGACCAGCCGAAATAAACTCCCCCCGTTATCAATGTTAAAGGTGTTAATCCGCTGATTGTTCGCGTTGAGTGCATAGGGGTCAAGGGAACCATTGAGGTTTAGGGCTAATTTTTTGACAATTGGAATGCTCCCCGTGAACTGTACGTTGCTCCAGTTTAATGAATCTGCAGTAATGTTGTAGGCCGTGGATAAATTGAAATTGTTGAGCAAGGCAATTTTTTTAGGCTCAGTGGCCGTGGTATCGGGATTACGAACCTTGGCTTCCAAAGTGTTGCTCAGGGCAAAACTCATGCTGCTGGAATAGAGCTTGCCTGGAGCACCATAAATGGTATTCTCAAAGCGCGAATACTGCCTGACCTCTTCATTGACCTCTGGATCAGCCGAGGGTATGGTGTATTCTTCATAATACTGTTCGAATCCTGGGCTGATGCTGTAGCTCACTGCTGGCCTGAGCACATGACGTATGGCCTGTATTTTTTTGTCTTTACCAAAATTAAACGTGCCGTATACGGTAGTTCCTAAGCCCGCAGAAAAACCATAGGTGCGGTAACTGTCAAATCCTGAAACGGTATCTTGAACGACGCCTCCCAAACCACCATCAAGTGTGGCGTCATAGGATCTTCGAATGGTTTTTCCGACCCAGGTTTCTTGAAAATTCCCGCCAAGAGAAACACTGAGATAATTAAAGAGTTTGAAGTTAGTTCCCAATGGAATCGAGTGACGTGCTCCAGCCTCCGCGCCTTGAAACATTTCTGGCTTAAAAAACAAGCTGTCAGTGGTGGTAATTCGATTTTCTGCCGTAACGTCGTATTGAAGGTTGATGTTTTGAAAGACCCCTTTTTTAGCGCCGTCTTTAGGGGCGAACGGGAAAATTCGGGAAATGCTGGCATTGATGTTGGGCAATGACATGTTGATCACCTCTGTCTGAGTGTTTTGACTGTGGGTCGCAGCCGCCGAAAACTGAATGGCTGGTTCTGTATCAAAACTCTTTGAATAGGATACCGATGAACTGAGCGTATTGACCAATTGACTGGCATTATTGGTCTGGTTGATGGACTGTTGTAGGTATTTACTGCTCCCTAAATTGACTGAGGCACTAAATCGAGTGCTGGGGTTGACTTTAGGATCTTGGGTATGTCGCCATCGGATGTTGTACAAACTGCTTTGGGTAAAAT
>WTIY01000169.1 GCA_011525065.1 Flavobacteriales bacterium | reverse complement strand
GTCATGATGAGTCCTAGATAATCACTCCATCCCTCACCCATTTGCTCAGCGTTATTCAAACAGCTCACATTAACAGGACCACCTGTCAAGCGATTCGAAATACCATGAGCGTATTCGTGTGCGATGATTTCGTTATCCAAGTCCCCATCGGTAGCTGGTGGTACTGCGCCACCATCGATGGTCCCATTCACAGGGTTCCCCGCTAGGAGTTCCTCCATGATGGGCTCGCCAATGACATCAGTGACCATAAACAATGGAATCGTGACTTGAGCGCCAACCGCTCCTGGTGCCATAATAACAGGATCACCGGGTACATTATTTACCATAATGACTGCCACGGCTCCTTCATTTTGTGCCGCTAAAGCCTTAAAGCCAAACTCACATTCTCCACGACGGATCACCACAATTTTACCGTCAAGGGATGGACCATTGGTAATCGGGTCACAGGCATCTTGTGGGTCGGTTGATGTTCCACCAGAATTGTCGTCTTCGACAGCAACAAGGTCCTCAGTCAATGGCGGAATGGGCAAAGCGCCACCGAAGTTCGCAGGGACGCCTGGATATACGCCAGCCAGCGGGCCATTGTTAATGGTCAACAGGTTGATCGGACCTGAGCTGGTGGTCCAAATGAACATTTGCATTCGCGGATTACCACCATCTGGTGGCGTCGCAAAATTCGCGTTATTTGTTCCAGAACCGTCTTGGGCATCAGCATTAACAGAATCCGAACCGTTGCCAGGATTGCCATAATTATTCTCTTGAAAATTCCCACTTTCCTCGTCGAAACCGTATTGGTATGTAAAATCATGGATGAGATTATTCCAATAAAATAAATTCACCGTTGCTGCATCCGTAAAATTCGCGGGATCTTGGGGTAGGTTATACGGAAAATCAAAGGTCAGACCGGCTCCTCCTTCTGGTGAAGCGCCCGTTCCGTTATTTCCATTGATGTCTTCCTGAGCGTAGACGTTATTACCTCGCGTGTAAGTATATTCAGCCCCAACAACACCATCGGTATCGTGCCATCCAAATGGTGATGACGCTGGATCGACGGCATCAATATCGAAAACAAATTCATCCGACCCATCGAGTGGACTGCTATACGGAATCGGGAATACGCGATATCCAGAGGCCCCTCCAACGGGAGCCATTGAAGCAGCTTCAGCATTAAACAATACGCTCTCAGCTGTATTGTGTTGGTGATTTCCTTGACCAAAGTCACAGTGCAATACCCAATCATGCGTTTCTAACACACTGCCGTTTTGGGCATCGATTCTGACACTGTAATAGTGTGTAGAATCAAGGAGATAAATGCTAAGGTCCCAAGCCAGTCGATACTGCTCATCGGTCACTTTTTGAAAGACCAAACTCACCGGTATGTCGTTTTGAGATAATTCAGCCGCACTGATGAGATAGTCATGGCCTTGAGCTGACAATACTTCAATACTGGCAGGAGTCAATCCAAAGGATTGAGCCGCTTTTCTAACTGCAGTTTCAGCGCTGATCGAAGGCGAAGTTGTGTTAACTTTTGAACCCAGATCACTGACGAATCCTAAGCGCGCAGAATAAACCTGCTGATCCTTGATGGCAAATCGCGAGGTTGAGTTGTGAACCTCAATGCCTTGTAAGGCTTGATTGACATAAGCCACTTGAACACGCATGCTTTTAGAAAAACTCGATGATTTCAAGACGGGATCATTGATGTCCTCTTGAGTCAAATTTAAAGCGTTTCTCTGTGCGCTTAAGTAATCCTTAATGACGTTTAAGTCGTCTTGGGCTTGAATGGCATTGATGCTCAGTAAGCCCCCTAACATAAAGAATAATAGTTTTTTCATACTTGGTTTTTTATCGGATGCCTAAGATACACTTTTGCGGGTGAAATCAGCTTTTTGCCCGATTAATTTCACATAACTTTACCATTTAATCGACTGCTTAGGGATAGGGCATTACTGTCCGTGAGTTGAGAAACAAAATAGCTCACTGCCATAAGCACCGCATAAACGCTGTTCTGAGGGGATATCTCAAGACCTGCTTCCTGAATTAAGAGTCGATCAAAAAATCGAGGAGTTCCCTTTTGGATGTTCAAAGCCGCATTAGTATAGGCCGATAAAATGTCCGTTAGCATTTTATGTCCGGCCATTTCTTTCCGCAACACCTCAGGG
>WTIY01000179.1 GCA_011525065.1 Flavobacteriales bacterium | reverse complement strand
CCTATGTTGACCTCCAAGAAATTGAACAAAAGACATTGACTGAAATTCCTGAACAGCATCGGGTGACCCCTTTTACATTAAATCAATACGTCCTTGATGGTCAGCTGAAAACTTGGGATGGGCCCACTACAGAGGTCTACTCCACCATTGAGACCCCTGACGAAACCGGGGCTATGGGCCCGACTTATCTAGGACGTGTTAGCGCCATGGATGAAGCTTCTGCCCTAGACGCCATACGCTCCTCAGTTAAGGCATTTGATCGAGGCATGGGCGAGTGGCCGACTATGCGCGTGACCGACCGAATTAAATGCATGGAAGATTTCGCTGCAAAGATGGTGACTAAACGCGATGAGGTAGTAAAGTTACTGATGTGGGAAATTGGCAAAAACTACAATGATTCCCTTAAAGAATTCGATCGAACCGTAGATTATATTTACGACACCATTGAAGCCTGCAAGGATTTTGATCGCAAGGGCGCTCGGTTTTTAAATAACAGCAGTGTTCGCGCTCACATTAGACGTGGTCCCCTGGGTATAGTGTTGTGTTTAGGCCCCTATAATTATCCACTTAACGAGACTTTTTCTCTGCTAATTCCTGCGATAATCATGGGGAATACCACTATTTTCAAGCCTGCTAAACTAGGGGTGTTGTTAATCGGTCCTTTACTTGAAGCGTTTGCTTCGAGTTTTCCAAAGGGGGTAGTTAATGTGCTTTTCGGGCGTGGCCGAGAGGTTGCTTCGCCCATAATGAAATCTGGCCACATTGATGTACTGGCCCTAATTGGACATAGTTCGTCTGCTATTGCCTTGCAGGATTTGCATCCAAACAAAAATCGTTTGCGTCTGGTTCTTGGGCTTGAAGCAAAAAACCCAGGAATCATTTTACCCAGCGCCGATCTTAAAAATGCGGTATCAGAATGTATTTCAGGAACGCTTTCCTTTAATGGTCAGCGTTGTACAGCACTGAAAATACTCTACGTACACAAAGCCATAAAGGATCAGTTTTTATCTTCATTCACTGAGGCTGTGGATGCCCTGCAATTGGGAATGCCATGGGACAATACTTTACTGACCCCACTCCCTGAGCCTCATAAACCGGACTATATTCAGTCGCTGATAGACGATGCTCTAGAAAAAGGTGCAAAAATCATGAATAAACGGGGTGGCGAACGCAGCAGTAATTTTATCTTTCCTGCAGTGCTATATCCGGTTACCAAGGAGATGAAGATCTATCATGAAGAGCAATTTGGACCAGTGATCCCAGTACGTGATTTCGAAGACATTCACTTGCCATTAGAGGATATGGCCCAAAGTAATTATGGCCAGCAGGTAAGTGTATTTGGAACGAATTCTGAAGAGCTAGCCCCTTTGATTGATTACTTAGTCAATCTGGTGTGTCGTGTGAATCTTAACAGTGCGTGTCAACGTGGGCCAGACACTTATCCGTTTACCGGACGAAAAGATTCTGCGGTAAGCACTTTGAGTGTTCACGATGCTTTGCGCTCATTTTCGATAAGAACCTTCCTGGCTGCAAAAGACAATCCTATGAATAAAGAGATCATCAACGACATGTTGCAGGAGCGTCAAAGTAATTTTGTGACCACGGATTACATACTTTAGGGGGATCATTAAATTCTTTTAACCCCTAAGGTTAACGACTCCTGTTGGGATAAAAAAAATCGGCCGCGAATTTATTCGCGGCCGAAGTTGCATTATTGGTTAGGCTAATACAACTAAATATACCTTATAAAGATTCACCACCATCCACGAACGTTATACGTTACAGTTTTGGGTTGATTCTTGGCATAAGCCAGAGCAATTTCTCGAGAATTGGCTAAACGATTTTTTTCAATTTCGGTGATGCTCTCTAATTGCTTGTTCAATAGCGCCCATTCTTTATTATTCACATCCTTTACGCCGGCCTTAATGGTTCTCGACAAGCTTTTGACTTTGGCGTAACAGGACGATTCAGGTTCGATTTGGTTCATCAAGCGCGCGGCTTTTTCTGCAGCGGCAAGATCTTGGCCTGAGTTCCAGGCATTGGTGGCCTGATTCAATAAAATATCGCATTCACGATCGATTTTATCTTGATAAACAGCACCAATTTTATCTTGAGCCTTATTAAAACAATCTTTAGTCACCTGTGGTACTGAAGAGAGGGTATAA
>WTIY01000191.1 GCA_011525065.1 Flavobacteriales bacterium | reverse complement strand
TCTGTACACAGTGAAATGTATGGAATTTTAGCCTGAGCCAGTTGAGCGAGTTTGGCACTTGTTTTGGCCAATTGCATCAGGGACAAGGCTGCCTCCATCATACGCGCACCACCACTTTTAGAGATGATCAAAAGTGGTGTTTTGGTTTTTAAAGCGTGATTTGCCGCTCTGGCGATTTTTTCACCCACAACACTACCCATCGAACCCCCAATAAAACGAAAATCCATACAAGCGACCACCAGATCTTCCCCCATGGATCGTCCAACAGCACACCGTACAGCGTCCTTTAGTTTAGTTTTATTCTGGGCGTCTTTAAGGCGATCCGTGTATTTTTTGGTATCCTCAAATTTTAATGGGTCCTTGGAATGCAGATTTTTATCCAATTCCTTGTATTTATTGTCATCGAAAAGAATTTCGAAATATTCCTTACTGCCAATTCTGACGTGATAACCGTCCTCAGGGCTGACATAGAAGTTTTTTTCTAATTCTTCCGCATCGACAATTTTTCCTGTTGGGGATTTATACCAAAGCCCTTTTGGGACATCTTTTTTTTGCTCTGTCGGGGTTTGAATCCCTTTAGTGGTACGTTTGAACCAGGCCATAGTATCGCTTTAGGATTACAAGGTATTTATATTGTTTAAATCTTCAAAGGCTTTTTTCAGTCTGGTTTTGAAGGTTGCTTCGCCCTCGCGCAACCACTTGCGAGGATCGTAGTACTTTTTGTTAGGCACATCCGCGCCTTCAGGATTACCAATTTGAGTTTTGAGATAATCGTGCTGACCCACCATATAATCTCTTATACCCTCTGTAAAGGCAAATTGCAAATCAGTATCGATGTTCATTTTAACCACACCATAACCGATTGATTCACGTATTTCTTCCAGTGTAGAACCACTGCCACCGTGGAAGACAAAATCAATTGGGTTAGGCCCTGTGCCGAATTTTTCTTGGATGTACGTCTGAGAATTTCTCAGAATTTTCGGGGTTAGTTTTACGTTTCCAGGCTTGTACACACCATGAACATTACCAAAGGCCGCAGCCACGGTAAACTGATCGCTCACTTGCATGAGTTGCTCGTATGCATAGGCCACTTCTTCTGGTTGAGTGTAAAGTTTTGAACTGTCCACATCGGTATTATCCACGCCGTCTTCTTCGCCACCGGTGATGCCTAATTCAATTTCTAAGGTCATGCCGATTTTACTCATGCGCTCTAAATAGCCTTTACATATTTCAATATTTTCTTCCAAAGGTTCTTCCGAAAGATCGATCATATGACTGCTGAACAGTGTACGACCTGTTCGGGCATGATGGGCCTCACTGGCAGAAATGAGTCCATCAATCCAAGGCAAAAGTTTTTTCGCACAGTGGTCGGTGTGTAAAATAACGGGGGTATTGTAGGCCTCTGCTAGGGCGTGAATGTGATGGGCTCCTGCGACGCTACCGGCGATTGCGGCACGTTGGTCTTCATTGGATAGACCCTTTCCTGCGTTGAATTGAGCACCGCCATTGGAAAACTGAATGATGACTGGTGCATTCACCTCTCGAGCAGTTTCTAATACTGTATTGATGGTATTTGAGCCAACGACATTAACCGCCGGCATGGCGTATTGATTGGCTTTTGCGTGTTTGAAAATTTCTTGAACCTCTTGACCAGAGGCTACTCCGGCTTTAATGGAATGGCGCATAACTATTTCTTTGATTAGGCGTCAAAAATAGAAAAAAATACCGGTTTAAAAGGGGTAGTTTATCCCGATGTTATACACAGCATTGGCGAAGTTATATTCTTTGAACCATCGATCATTTGATGGGCGTGCAGGATTGTGTGTTTTAAACCCTGTATCGAAGCGTATTACGAAAAATCCAAAGTCATAACGCAGTCCAAAACCAGTGGCCACAGCCAATTCTTTTAGGTCTTCCAGACCGTTAAATTGAAACTTAGGATCCAAGATGTCATCCTTGAAATTCCAAATGTTCCCAATATCGGTAAAAAAGGCTCCTTTGAATCCTCCAAAAATGGGAAAACGATATTCTAAATTAACGCTTAATTTAAAGTTTGCTTCGTTAAATTCTAAAGTACTCCCACTTGAACCAGGCCCCAAATCATAGGCTCGCCAACCGCGAATATCGTTTGCTCCTCCTGCAAAATAACTTCGGGTGAACGGTATGGAAG
>WTIY01000260.1 GCA_011525065.1 Flavobacteriales bacterium | reverse complement strand
TTCTGTATAGCGACGATAATAACCGCGATAAAGTTCCATCGTCCCAAAGCGCAAAACGGTTTCTTGCTCAAAACCCGTCAAGTACATACGCATAAAGCGTATTGATCGGAAATCAGATATACCATTAACCGCATCGGTATACTCACTTAGCGGGATGCGGAACTGAATCCAACGCACTGGAAGATCCTGATTGGCCGGAGTCGGGACGGTAATTTCTTTGATGTCCGTCACGTATGGTGATTCCAAACTCATTCCGGGTCGAATATCGATGGCATACTCAAAGTAGCTGTCCACTGTATTCATGGTGTTGTCCCGGTTGATGTCTTCTACATCGGGCTGGGCGGTCGAACCGCGATTGGTATTGCTCAGGGTCTCGGGGCTGTTCCCTTGCGTTCCGTTGTAATAGTCATAGCGCTCTAAAAGCGAGCCCTCGGTTTGAAGAAAGTACGTGTAGTTGTCTCGTGCAGGATCCGTTTGACCAGCAAAATTTGGAAAAAATGCTGCTTCGTCCGCATCGCTTAACCCATCCAAACCGACGTCTTGATTTTCTCGATCGGGTCCAGTACTGCTGAAGGTATACACTAAAGATTGATTGCTCGGAACACGACCCCAGTTCGTCTGAATGGTATTAAAGTCCGATCCGTCCTCCGGTAGGCCATTTTCGTATTGCTTGCGTCCATCCTTCAAAACATCCTCAGAAATGTTCCCCAAATTAAAGACCAATTCACCACCTTGGTTTCCGGCATACTCCTCGTAAATAAAAGGGTCCATCAGCCAAAATTGGATGTACTCCACGTTAGACCGCTCAAAATCCGTGGTAGAGAGTTGACGCGAAATTCCTGCAAAACGGGTTTCTGGATTGGTCAGCACATTATCCGTAGCGGCAGGATTAAAATTATAAGGCCCCCGCTCGGTTGGCTTGTAGTTCAAATCCAAAGAAAACAGAGCCTGCGTCTGTCCTTGCACGATGTCTTGATCTGGAAAAATCTCGTTTCTAAATAAACGTCTGGTAAAGGGTGAAGAAAGGTCTTGTTCGCCAATTCCAGAAGGTCTTTGGGCGCTGTAAAAGATGGGGTCAATGGTGTACCAATTCAGTTTTGCTCTATTGTAATTGGCCGCCAGATTGTTGTTGTCCAAGTCACCACCAAGTCCAAGAGGCGTACTGGATAAGAACCACGTCAAGGGCGCGGAAATATCAATGGCGGTTTGAGCCGCTTCAAAATCATCGATATAAGCAGTGGCCTTGCCGCCAAAGTCAGAGACCTTAGGGGCACCAGGTAAAAGGTAAGCGAATTCTCCTCGCACCGAAACCTGAGAGGGCACGTCAGTATCGATGTTTGGCAACTTATTGACCATGCGCGTCAAAAACGGCACTTCTGTGGAGTAGTTCATGTTTACCCCAAACATGGTGTTGTTTATGGGTTCGTTTTGAAAGGCTGCCTTCTGAGTTAATGGACGCTCATTTAGATTCAGAAGGGTCCCCCCAATTTGAAAGTCATCACTAAATTTATGCTGGATGTCGATTCCCGAAAAGCGCTTGGTTTGCTGTCCGAACATAGAATTGTTCTCAACACTGATGTTGACCGGAGTATTGGAGTTTTGCAAAGAAGGATCGAGAATTTGAACGCGCCCCAGTTGATAATTGACGGTGTAATCCACACCCTCGACTAAGGTTCGTCCCCCTGCGGTAACGGTCACAGAACCTTGAGGAATGTTAAAGGCCCCAATAGGGATACCATCACTTCCTGTGGATTTATAGGTTCCCTTGAGCTGGAATTTGTTTTTCTGGCTTTCTTGCTGTTCGGCTTGAATTTTCGTGGTGCGATACATGGATCGGAACACGTATTTGGACTGGTTGGCGTTGTAAGTCTCCGGCAAATCATAGTACTCAGAGGCCTCAGTGGCGAGCTTGTCAAAGAGGTAATCTCCAAAGGGCTCAACACTGGTAAAAATGATCGCTCCATTCTGCTGGTCCACCGTCAGTCCGGGATAGAAGTCAAAGAACCCATCACCCCCCTGCTGAGGGTCATTGTTATAATTCAAACGATCTAAATTGAACACCCGAAGCAGAGTTGCATCATTCAGATCTACCGCGTTGACATCGGACAGGTCTGGTTCAGGAAATGCTGTTCCGGCAACCGGGGAGATGTAGTTCAACGGACTGGGATCTAAATACAAAATGTTCATCCTGAAATCCTCTTGTTCCAACTGATAAGCCCCAATGGGATAAATATTTTTCATCATCAAATCCCAAACAGGCTCTTGAACATTCGTGATGTTACTTTTCAGCAACTTCACGACAAGATTTTGAGGGATCGCTTGGACGTTCCCAGGATCTCCAGAACCTGGGTCACCTGAACCTGGGTCACCGCCAGGATCTCCTCCTTGATTTTGTCCCGGAATTTGACCAGTGGCCTGAACTCCATCGGTGGAAAATTCACCCACCTGATAAACCTTACCATTGACCGTAAATTGATAGGCCACAGCCAATACCTCATCGTTATTCAGTCTTTGATTCAAAGAGATGTATCCCAATTGACGATTCAAATTGTATTCATTGGGTTGCAATTTTCTCGCGTTCTCGAGACTCACATAGTCAATACCATCATTGACATTCACCCCGCCAAATCCGCCAGATGCCGTAGCTACATCCCTGATGGCAGGTGACAAAATGCTTTGAATGCCTGGATTGTCAATACCAAAAGGATTGAAATCGTTATTGTCGTTATCGGGAAAAGCATTACTCGGGGCGTTAATAAAGCCTCCGGGTACATTATTCAATCCAATGTTTTCACTTTTTGATTCTCCGATATCCTGAAGAGCGATGATGTTTCGCACATCATTTGTGGTGTTGTTTCTGTTGGTGATCCAAACTTCGGCGCGGGTAATTTGAACGGCCGAATTAATGAACGGATAATTTTTCAACACCCGGTCGTAGTTATCTCTAAAGTAGTGCGATAAAAAGAAGTGTCTGTTCTCATCATAGTCCAGAGCAAAAAGTTCAAACTCTGTAACCGTAGCCCCTCCTTCGGCCACAACCGATCTGGTCTCGGATCGCTGTTCCGAAAAGATTCCCGTAATGGTTGTGCGACCAAATTGCAATTGTGTCTTGACTCCAAATAAACTTTGGGCCCCTTGAATCAAACTGCTGTTTAACGGCATGCTGACGTTACCAACCTCGATTTTACGTATGATGTCATCCTCTGTTGGGGTGTATTCGAGTTTAATGGAATTTTGGAAATCAAAGGTAGATTGGGTATCGTAATTAGCGGTAATTTGCAAGCGCTCACCGATTTTGCCCAAAAGGCTTAAACTGATGCGCTGGTCAAAATCAAAGGACAAATTGCTGCGGTTACGGGGCGAAAACTGTGGATTATCTTGCTTGGTATAGAGCAGCCCTAGATCCATTTCCACGGATCCCTGTGGAATGATTTCTATGGTATTCCCTCCAAACACCGACTCGAAAAAATTAGAATTCACGTAAAAAGTGGGAAGCAAATTTCGCTGGGCTTCTTCTGCACCCTCTTTTCGGCCATCAGCGGCATCTATTTTTTCTTGAAAATACGATTTGATTTGCTCGCTACGCACCCGCTCCTCATACTCCTCTGGGGTTAAAATGACTGGATATGAAATGTCAAAATCACCCAGCATTCTACTGAGTATGTAACGATCCGTGATCGGATCATAGCTGTACATTTTCTCAATGCTCATAGGATCGGGCAAATCCATGCGTCCCATCACAGAGCCTGTGACAATGGTGTCCTCTTGGGCACTCAAACTCGGACCCATAAAGAATAGCGCACAGAGTAAAACCCCAGGCCAACAATCCTTAAATCTTTTTAGTAGTGATCCCCCCAAATGCTACAAATGTTTAAATGCCAATTTTATAATTTCTTCCACCGATGCCGATGGGGAATGTTTCAAAACCGCATCACAAGCCTTTTCGGCAATTTTGCGCGCATACCCCAAAGTTTCTAATGCAGATAACGCTTCATTTCGGTTGGTATTGCTTGAAATCACACCAGAAGTTTCTTCACCGTATAACTTGATAATTTTATCCTTCAAATCTAAAATTACCCGCTGGGCTGTTTTGGCCCCAATACCCTTTACCCCTTGGATGGTCGCGATGTCCTCTGAAACAATGGCATCTCTCACCTGGCGGGGAGTCAAGGAAGATAACATGGTCCTGGCGGTACTCGCGCCAACACCAGATACAGAAAGTAAAAGATTAAATACTGAACGCTCTTCTTTTGAGGCAAAACCGTACAAGGTCATGGCATCCTCTCGAACCAGAAGCTGGGTATATAATCGAATGTTTTCTTGATCAGGGATTTGAGAATAAGTGTGGAGCGAAATGTTTAAAAAATAGCCCACTCCTTGGCAATCAATTACCACATCGGTCAGATTTTTCTCAACTAATCTCCCCTGTACTTGAGCAATCATGATTCACGTCAGGTTAAAGGCTCAAATATAGCATAAATTATTGGCAATGATAAGCCTGAAGGCCCTCAAAGTAAGCCCCTTAAAGCCTTACTTTTTGCGGCGCTTTGATCGTGCGCGTTTCTCTTTTTGTTGGGCGTCTAAAACGGCAATTGCAGTCATGTTAACCATCTCTTCCACACTTGCTCCAAGTTGAAAAATATGAACAGGCCGACGCATTCCCAACATGATTGGACCGATCGAATCGACCCCCTTTTGTTCTTTGAGCATTTTGTAATTGCTGTTTGCCGCATCCAGATTAGGAAAAACCAAAGCGTTAACTTTTTTTCCAGACAACTTTGAAAAAGGAAATTTGTTCTTCAGCATTTCACTGTTCAAGGCAAAATCGACTTGGATTTCGCCGTCTATAATCATATCTGGATTAGATTCGTGTAACATGTCCACCGCCTGTCTCACTTTAAGGGCATGAGCATCGTCTGAAGACCCAAAATTCGAATAGGAAATCATGGCAATCACAGGATTCAACCCAAGCATCTTGATGGTGTGATTGGTCATCTGAGCAATGTTCGCCAATTCTTGTGCCGAAGGATCAATGTTGACCGAAGTGTCTGAAATAAAAATCGGCCCCTTTGGGGTCAACATTAAATTGGTCGCCGCCACTTTGTTGACTCCCTCAAACTTACCCACCGTCTCTAGTATGGGACGTAAGGCACTGGGATAGGATCGAGCATAGCCCGAAACCATCGCGTCGGCCTCTCCTAAGTTTAGCATCATGGCACCAAAATAATTGCGCTCGCGCATCAAACGACGCGCGTCGTATTGGGTGATTCCTTTGCGCTCGCGCTGAGCCCAAAATTCCTCAGCGTAAGCATTTCTTCGGGCCTCCTCACCATCGCATTTAGGGTCGATTATAAGGACGTCTTCGTCAAAATCAATTTCTTGCTTAAGTTCCAAAATGACCTCCCTGCGTCCGAGTAAAATCGGGATCGCAATGCCCTCTTCATGAACAATTTGAGCCGCTTTAATGACATCCAGGTGGTCCGCCTCAGCAAATACCACACGCTTAGGGTTGGCCCTAACCCGATCAAAGAGCAATTTAAGTAACTTGTTGTCGTTACCCATGCGCTCCAAGAGTTCCTCCTCATAGCGTGCCCAATCGTTTATCGGAGCCGTCGCCACCCCACTTTCCATAGCGGCTTTTGCCACGGCAGGAGGCACAGCGGCAATGAGTCGTGGATCAAAAGGCTTTGGAATAATATAATCACGGCCAAACTGTAATTTAGTCTCTCCATAAGCCACATTGACCTGTTCGGGTACAGGTTCTTTGGCCAATTCCGCCAAAGCTTTGACCGCGGCCATTTTCATGGCCTCATTAATTTTAGTGGCGCGGACGTCCAAGGCTCCCCGAAAAATAAACGGGAATCCAAGGACATTGTTGACCTGATTGGGATGATCGCTTCGACCCGTGGCCATAATAATGTCCTTTCGTGCGCGCATGGCCAAATCGTATTTTATCTCCGGATCCGGGTTGGCCATGGCAAATACAATGGGTGAAGCAGCCATTGTTTTAAGCATTTTTTGAGTAACGACATCGGCAATGGAAAGGCCTACAAAAACATCAGCGTCCTGAAGGGCCTCAGCCAAAGTATCAATCTTACGGTCAGTGGCAAATTCTTGCTTTTCCAAGCTCAAATCAGCGCGATCACTGCGAATTACTCCTTTGCTGTCACACATGACGATATGTTCCGGCTTGGCCCCAAAAGCTTTGTATAATCTGGTACACGATACGGCAGCTGCACCCGCACCTGAGATAACTATCTTGACCTGATCTATCTTTTTTTCTGCCAGTTCTAAAGCATTCAACAAGGCCGCAGCAGAGATGATCGCCGTGCCGTGTTGATCGTCGTGCATCACCGGAATATCTAACTCCTCTTTGAGTCGCCGCTCAATCTCGAAAGCCTCGGGCGCTTTTATGTCTTCTAAATTAATGCCACCAAAAGTTGGGGCTAAATGTTTGACTGTTTGAACAAAGGCATCCACATCAGTGGCGTCCAGTTCTATGTCATAAACGTCAATGTCCGCAAATATCTTAAATAAAAGCCCTTTGCCCTCCATCACCGGCTTGGAAGCCTCGGGTCCAATATTGCCCAAACCCAATACCGCGGTGCCATTGCTAATGACTGCCACCAGATTCCCTTTATTGGTGTATTTGTAAACGTTCTCAACGGATTTTTCTATCTCTAAACAAGGCTCAGCAACCCCAGGAGAATAAGCCAAAGACAAATCCCTCTGACTGGCATATTTTTTAGTGGGAATTACCTGAATCTTACCAGGTCGGGGTTTGGCGTGATACAAGAGCGCCTCTCTTCGTTTGCTTTGCTTACTCATAAATTAAAGACTGTTCATACAAAGTTAGCAGACCTCCGAACATGAAAAAATTTTCAGGATCTATTCTTCAAGGAATTTTATGTTCCGCATTAAACCCGTGTAACGTGTTCTCTGCACCGGGCTTTTGTCAAAGAGTACATCAAAAACCTCTTGGGTCATTTCACGCCATTGGGCCTTATCCTTTTGAAAAAGCTCTGGTTTGGGTTTGAATCGCTCCTCTTGATGCGGTTTTGAAAAACGATTCCATGGACAAACATCTTGACACACATCGCAACCGAACATCCAATCGTCCATTTGACCCGAAAAGTCGGTCGGAATGGCATCTTTTAACTCTATGGTTAAATGGGAAATACATTTTGAACCATCCACAACATAGGGGGCGACGATGGCTTGGGTGGGACACGCATCGATACAGGCAGTGCATTGGCCACAATGATCGGTCACTGGACCATCAGCCTCTAAAGGCAAATCAATGATGAGTTCGGCTAAAAAGAAAAATGACCCCACCTGTTTGCTGATGAGATTGGTATTTTTTCCGAGCCACCCCAGACCACTTTTTGCCGCCCATGCCTTTTCCAAAACGGGGGCCGAATCTACAAATACGCGTCCTTCTACTGCTCCAATTTCCTCAGTGATGTAGTTCATTAATGCCTTGAGCTTATCTTTGACCACATAGTGATAATCCTCTCCATAGGCGTATTTCGAAATCTTATAACTGCCTTGGGGTTGAGTTTCTTCAGGAAAATAATTGTACAATAATGACACGACTGACTTTGCGCCGGGAACCAATTTACGCGGATCCAATCGCTTGTCAAAGTGCCGTTCCATATACCCCATAGACCCGTGAAATCCGCTTTTGAGCCACTGTTCTAAGCGTGTAGCTTCGGCCTCAAGAAAATCGGCCCGACTGACCCCGCAAGACAAAAATCCCAATCGCTTGGCTTCTTGTTTGATTAATGAGGTGTTCAGACTTGTGGAACTCATGACCAGAAAAGGCTCGTTATGCGCCAAACAACCCGCCTTGTTCAGAGGGTCGACTCATGCCTAAATGACGATAGGCAAAATCGGTCACCTGCCTCCCTCGAGGGGTCCTAACGATGAATCCTTGTTGAATTAAAAATGGCTCATAGACCTCCTCTATGGTCTCAGCACTTTCAGAGACGGCAGTGGCAAGGGTCGTAATCCCAACTGGGCCACCCTTAAATTTTTCGATGATGGTGGTCAAGATTTTATTGTCCATGTCATCCAAACCAAAGGCGTCAACATTGAGTTGTTTTAAGGCAAATTTGGCAATCTCAATATCGATATGTCCATCTCCCTTGATTTGTGCAAAGTCTCTCACTCGGCGCAACAGTGCATTGGCGATTCGCGGAGTCCCACGACTACGACCCGCAATCTCAATGGCGGCCTCCATAGAAATCCCGACCTCTAAGATTCCTGCGCTGCGCTGAACGATGGTGGTCAAAAGCTCCGTTCGGTAATATTCCAATCTTGAAGAAATACCAAACCTTGCCCGCATTGGCGCGGTGAGTAAGCCAGAACGTGTGGTTGCACCGACAAGAGTAAAAGGATTGAGTGTGATTTGAACCGTTCTTGCATTTGGACCGGATTCGATCATTATATCGATCTTATAGTCCTCCATTGCGCTGTATAAATATTCTTCTACAATCGGACTGAGACGATGGATCTCATCGATAAAAAGCACATCGCGTTCTTCGAGATTAGTGAGCAAGCCAGCCAAATCCCCCGGCTTGTCTAAAACAGGCCCTGAGGTTACTTTAATGCCGACTTCAAGTTCGCTCGCCAGAATGTGGGCAAGTGTAGTTTTTCCTAGACCTGGAGGTCCGTGAAAGAGCGTATGATCCAAGGCCTCTTCTCGCTGATTCGCCGCGGCCACAAAGACCTTCAAATTTTCTAGGGCTTGATCTTGACCGGTAAAGTCATCAAAGCTCAGTGGTCTGAGCTTTTTCTCAAGGTCTAATTCTTGAGGGGATAGATTTTGGTCGGTAGGATCTAAATGCTCGTTCATATAAACAAATATACAAAGTGTTGGCCAGCGTCCACCATAAAAAAACCCCCACAATTGGTGGGGGTTGATGTTTTAAATCGTGATTAATGATTCATTTCTTCTTCCTTATCCTGTAATGGCAGGACTTGAGGGACAAAGTCTTGTCCAGGAACAACATAGTCACTGTCGTCCTCATTGCGCTTGCTGTAATCATAAGCCCAACGGTGAACGGACGGTATCGGCCCATCCCAGTTTCCGTGAATGTGCTTGACCTCTGCGGTCCATTCTAAGGTGGTAGATTTCCATGGATTTTTTGGTCCAATCTTGCCAAAGAACATCGATGAAATAAAATTATATAAGAACACCAATTGAGCCGCAGCAGCGATGAAGGCAAAAATGGTAATGATTACATTCACATCGGCCAAATCATCGAAGTAAGGAAAAGCAGTATTGGTGTAATAACGTCTTGGCAAACCAGCCATACCAATAAAGTGCATCGGGAAGAACACCCCGTAAGCACCGATGGCAGTCACCCAGAAATGAACGTACCCTAAGTTTTTATTCATCATGCGTCCCTCAAACATTTTTGGAAACCAATGATACACCCCCGCAAACAATCCATAGAGCGCCGAAATCCCCATAACCAAGTGGAAGTGAGCCACAACGAAATAAGTGTCGTGAACGTTAATGTCTAACGCACTATCCCCAAGGATGATTCCGGTAAGTCCACCCGTGATGAAGGTAGAGACCAAACCTATGGAAAACAACATGGCAGGATTCAATTGTAAATTCCCTTTCCAAAGGGTGGTGATGTAGTTAAAGGCTTTTACTGCAGAAGGAATCGCAATCAAAAGGGTCGTGAAGGTAAATACCGATCCTAAAAACGGATTCATTCCTGAGATGAACATGTGGTGTCCCCATACAATGGTCGACAAAAAGGCAATGGCCAAAATTGACGCCACCATTGCTCGGTAACCAAAAATTGGTTTTCTCGCGTTAGTCGCAATCACTTCAGAGGTGATTCCTAAAGCCGGCAGAAGAACAATGTAAACCTCCGGGTGACCTAAGAACCAAAATAAGTGTTCGTAAAGCACTGGAGATCCCCCTTGATGATGCAATACTTCACCGGCAATATAAATATCACTCAAAAAGAACGAGGTCCCAAAGCTGCGATCCATGATCAGCATAAGGGCTGCAGACAATAAAACTGGGAAAGAAACAACACCGATTATAGCCGTCACAAAGAACGCCCAAATCGTCAACGGCAAACGCGTCATGGACATGCCTTTTGTACGCAAGTTTATGACAGTTACAATGTAGTTTAGTGACCCCAATAAGGAAGAGGCAATGAAAATAGCCATTGACACAAGCCATAGCGTCATCCCTGCACCTGATCCTGGAATCGCCTGCGGCAAGGCACTAAGAGGTGGATATATCGTCCAACCCGCTGAAGCTGGTCCAGCCTCGACAAACAAGGATAGAACCATGATCAAGCTCGATAAAAAGAACAGCCAGTAAGAGATCATATTGAGAAAGCCCGAAGCCATATCTCGAGCACCAATCTGTAATGGAATGAGTAGATTACTAAACGTTCCACTCAGTCCAGCGGTAAGGACAAAAAAGACCATTATGGTTCCGTGAATGGTCACCAGCGCCAAATAAACGCTAGGATCCATGACGCCATCTAAGCCCCATTTACCGAGCAAGACCTCATAAATTGGAAATTGCTTGTCTGGCCAAGCCAACTGCATTCTAAAAATAAGAGACATCCCAATCCCGATGATTCCCATAAACAATCCCGTAATCAGGTATTGCTTAGAGATCATTTTATGATCTTGACTAAAAATGTACTTGGTGACAAAAGTCTCCTTGTGATGATGTCCGTGATCCTCCTGATGCTCTGCTGATAACTCGTGTGCGTGTACTGACATATCTATGCTACTTATTTAGTTATTGAACTAGAGTTTGGGCGACAGAACCTTGCTCTGCAAGCCAAGCCTCGTAATCTTCTTGGGACTCAACCACAATCTTCATCTGCATGTTATAGTGATTGTTTCCACATATTTTATTACACAATAGTAAGTAATCGAATTCATAGGGCTCTAAGGCTTCTTCTCCTTTAGCCATTAATTCTTTACTCTTTTCTCTTCTGATGCGATTAATGTCCTGAACTTTGGCCACCATATCGTCATTCAATCGCATTTCCTCCGTAGTCATGGTCGGTGTAAAGGCAAATTGAGTAACCATTCCTGGCACACAGTTCATTTGTGCTCTAAAGTGAGGCATGTAAGCCGAGTGCAAGACATCTTGAGAGCGCATTTTGAACAGTACTTTTTGACCCACAGGCAAATGCAGTTCAGAAACCACAACATCGTCTTGACTGTTTGGGTCGGTCAAATCTACCCCCAAAACATTAGCGCCTTCAATCAGACGAACGTTTGCCTCACCCAATACATTATCTCCTCCACTGTATCGAGCACGCCAATCAAACTGATAGGCGTATAGCTCAACGACCATCGGATCTTCATCCGGTTCTAAATTCATGATGTCTGACCAGGTAAACAAACCGTAGATGATAAGGCCCGCCAGAACAATTACTGGGATGATGGTCCAAATGAATTCGAGTTTGTCGTTATCGGCAAAAAAGACTGCTTTTTGACCTTTTCGTCCGTGGTATTTAAAAGCGAAATAATGCAAAAGCCATTGTGTGATGATTCCAACCACGAAAATCAAAACCATTGAGATCAACCACAATTGATCGATATCCACACCGTGCTCCGAAGCGGCCTGCGGCAAGAAAACTTTACTCCATTTATAATGCGAAATAAACGCCAATAGATAAATGAATCCAACAAACATAAGCATCAACTTACCATTGATTCGATTGTCCTGATCGTTGGCAATTTCATCCTCAGCATCCGATTTTGGCTTAGACAGCTCAAAAATTTTGGCCAATTGCCATAGAGCGACACCAAAAAGAACAATTACAAGTACTATCAAAAATGCGGTCATCGTAGGTCTACTTTATGCGTTTAATTAATAATGAAAATGCTTACTCTCCTTAATAAATGGGTTGTTCTTTGGAACCAGTGGCGCCTTAGTTAAAGTCGTGAACACCACATAAATAAAGAGTCCAAAGAAGAACATCAGCGCACCTAATTCAGGAACACCGATGGTCCAACTTTCTCCAACTGTAGCCGGCATTACCATGTTAAATACATCCAAATAATGCCCCGCTAAAATCACAATTCCAGCCATGACTACAAACCAATTCACTCGCTTGTAATCACTGTTCATGAGTAACAGCAAGGGAAAGACAAAGTTCATGGCGATCATGCCGAAAAATGGCAATTTATACTGTTCGATCCGCGTGACAAAATAAGTCACTTCCTCTGGGATATCGGCATACCAAATCAACATGAATTGCGAGAACCATAGGTAGGTCCAAAAAATACTAAAGCCAAACATGAACTTGGCCAAATCGTGTATGTGGCTGTCGTTAACCTCTTCCATATAACCTTGTGATTTCAGGTAGATGGTGACCAGGGCAATTACGGTAATGGCACACACCATCATTCCTGCAAATACATACCAACCGAATAAGGTACTGAACCAGTGCGGATCAAAACTCATGATCCAGTCCCACGACATGATGGACTCAGTCACGATAAAGAACACCAAAAATCCAGCGGATAATTTGAAGTTTTTCTTAAAAAAGCTCTGGTCTTCGGCCGTATCGTCAGCCAACGAATATTTTCTAGACAACCAGCGATAAGCATTCCAACCCAGTAGAAAGAACAGCGCACGGATCAAGAAAAACGGAACATTTAAATAACCGCTCTTTCCAGCGATGATTTTATCGTAATGGGCACTCTCAGGATTCACCAATTCGGGATCCATCCAATGAAAAATGTGGTTGAAGTGGAAGGCTGATGCCAGAAGCAAAACAAAGACCAATACCGAGGCCACCGGTAAATAGCCGGTAATCCCTTCCATAACCCGAAACAAAATTGGGGACCAACCCGCTTGAGCTGCATATTGAATGGCATAAAAGGCCAAGGCCCCTAAAGCAATCATAAAAAAGAAGAAGGATGCGATATAAAGCGCAGACCAAGGCCGATTTTGCAACTGATGCATCACGTGCTCTAGGTGCTCTTGATGTGGGTCCGCTTGAGCGTGCTCGTGGGTCATCTCTTCACCGTGGTGATCCTCTGAGGCAGCATGGGACTCAGTGCCATGGTGCGACTCACCAGAATGGTGTGTGGCCTCTACCTCGCCGTGACCATCTCCGTGATGCGCTTCTGCATCGCCATGACCATCTCCGTGATGTGCATCAGCCATCATGGCCGCAACATCCTCTGTGGTTTTTGGCGCAGATAAAAAACCTGCAACGATTCCTACGGCTCCTAAAACCATAAAAACCAATGCAAAAACTTTTAATTTATTGGGTAGCGTGTACATATCTCTTACGATTCTCTTTATCCTATTGTTTTATTTCAGATTCCGGCTCGAGCAATGGTGTGCCCTCAAGCGCTGCCTTCAAATTCATAACGTGTTGCGTGATGGCCCATCGTTCCTCCTGATTGGTTTGAGAGGCATAGGATCCCATCGAATTCAGACCGTACATCTGAACGTGATAGACCCCACCTTCGGTAATCAAACGACCCGGGTCGGCATAACTCGGAATACCGAGTATTTTTTTACGCTTCATTAAAATTCCTTGTCCATCGCCCTTTTCACCGTGACAAACTGCACAGTAAATGTCATACAGCTCTTTTCCTTTTGACAGGCTCTGCTCAGTGACTGCTAAAGGATTTTTTAGATTAGCCTTAGCATCATTGAGACCCTCGGTGGTGTCTGGATAATCATAAGGCTCCCATCCTCTTGGTACAGTTCCGGAAACAGGCAACATGGCCTCTTGACCGGAAGGAAATACCTCGTATGCCCCATAGGTTTCGTAACCAACAGGCTCATACATATTCGGCATGTATTGATAATTTGGTTTAGACGAGTCAAAGCACGAGCTCATGGTCATCGCCGCCACTATCATTATCGTGAATTGTATGGTATTCTTCATATTAATGGGCTTGCTCTTGTTCAACTATATTTAATTCTACAGCACCGGTTGCTTCCAATACCTTCATCATGGCCTTTACATCGCCATGACCTGCGTCAATCGCCATTAAAAAGTGATCGTCTGTAGTTCTTGGGTCAGGATTCTCAGCCTTTTTGAAGGGCCAAAGTTTGCTCCGCATGTAAAAGGTAATCACCATCAAATGCGCTGCAAAAAATACGGTCATTTCAAACATGATGGGGACAAATGCTGGCATGTTTTCCAAATAACTGAAGCTCGGCTTTCCACCAATATCTTGGGGCCAATCCTCAATCATGATAAAATTCATCATCAGTATGGCTACGGTCAATCCCACCACGCCATACATAAAGGATGTAATGGCAATTCTCGTTCCTTCAAGTCCCATGGCCTTATCGAGCCCGTGAACCGGAAATGGCGTGTAAACTTCCTCGATATGATAGTGCTCTGCACGAACCGTTTTGACGGCGTTCATTAGAATATCGTCGTCATTGTAGAGCGCGTGAATTACTTTTGAAGCCATAATTAACTTTTTTTAGAGTTTTTGCCTTTAGCTTTTTTTGCCTTTGGCATCACATAATGTTTTGCGTCGTCTCCTTTGGTTTGACGTAACGTCTTGTAGGTGCTTCCCGAAGTCTTTAAAATTGATTTAACCTCTGCCTGCGCAATCACTGGGAAGGTTCTTGAGTAAAGCAAGAACAGTACAAAGAAGAATCCAATGGTTCCGATAAAAATGCCAATGTCCACAAATGTGGGTGAAAACATGGTCCAAGATGAGGTCAAGTAATCACGGTGCAATGAGGTCACAATAATCACAAATCGCTCAAACCACATACCGATGTTTACCACGATCGAAATGAAGAAGGAGAACATGATGCTGGTCCGTAATTTTTTGAACCACATAAATTGAGGTGAAAAAACATTACAGGTCATCATCGACCAATAGGCCCACCAATAAGGACCCGTGGCACGATTCAAAAACGCGTATTGCTCGTATTCAACACCAGAGTACCAGGCGATGAATAGCTCAGTAATGTAGGCAACCCCAACAATAGAACCCGTGATCATGATCACAATGTTCATCAATTCAATGTGCTGTATGGTAATGTAGTTTTCAAGATTGGAAACTTTACGCATTATAATGAGTAGGGTATTCACCATAGCAAACCCTGAGAAAATCGCACCAGCCACAAAGTAGGGTGGGAAAATCGTGGTGTGCCAACCGGGAATTACCGAAGTAGCAAAGTCAAAAGATACAATGGTGTGTACCGAGAGAACAAGAGGCGTTGCTAAACCAGCAAGAACCAAAGAAACTTCCTCAAACCTCTGCCAATCCTTAGCGCGTCCACTCCATCCAAAAGACAAAATGCTGTACACTCTTTTGGTAAATGGTGTGATGGCACGATCGCGAATCATGGCAAAATCAGGCAACAAGCCCGTCCACCAGAACACCAGTGAGACCGACAGATAGGTCGAAATCGCAAACACGTCCCACAACAGTGGTGAATTAAAGTTCACCCATAACGAACCAAATTGATTTGGAATGGGCAGTACCCAATAAGCCAACCAAGGACGTCCCATGTGGATGATTGGGAATAATCCTGCTTGAATTACCGAGAAAATCGTCATGGCCTCTGCCGAGCGGTTGATGGCCATACGCCACTTTTGACGGAACAAAAGAAGAACTGCTGAAATCAGCGTTCCTGCGTGACCGATTCCGACCCACCAAACGAAGTTGGTGATGTCCCATGCCCAGTTAACCGTCTTGTTCAGTCCCCATACCCCAATTCCAGTGGAAATGGTGTAAATGATACACCCTAGGCCCCATAAAAATGCGGTAAGAGCGATGGTAAAGACTATCCACCAAGACTTATTGGCCTTGCCCTCTACTGGAGCCGCTACATCGACAGTCACGTCGTGGTAGGTCTTGTCTCCCGTAACTAGGGGTCTTCTAATAGGTGCTTCGTAATGCGACGCCATATCTATAATTGAATTTCTTTAATTTATGCTTCGTTTGTATTTCTCACCTTGGTCTGATAAAACACATTTGGTTTTGTGCCCACGGCCTCCAGTAAGTGATACATTCTATCGTCTTCTTTAAGTTCTGCCACTAAGCTGTCTTGGTCGTTAATGTCACCAAACTGAATGGCGCCAGTCTCACAAGCCGCTGAACAGGCAGTTTTAAATTCCCCGTCCTTAATGGGGCGTCCATCGCGCTTGGCATCCAAAATGGTTTTTTGAGTCATTTGGATACACATAGAGCATTTCTCCATCACCCCGCGAGAGCGAACCACAACGTCTGGATTCAATACCATACGACCCAAATCATTGTTCATGTGGTAATCGAACTCCTCGTTTTCCGCATACAAGAACCAGTTAAAACGACGTACTTTATAAGGACAGTTGTTGGCACAATAACGCGTACCTACACATCGGTTATACGCCATGTGGTTTTGACCTTGACGCCCGTGTGAGGTCGCGGCCACTGGACATACAGTCTCACAAGGCGCGTGGTTACAGTGCTGGCACATAACCGGCTGAAAGGCTACTTGCGGATTATCTGCTGCTTGCTCCATTTCGGCAAATTCTGACAGTGAACTGCCCAGCCCAGAGATGTTGTCTTTTTTATCAGCATCTGCAGCAAAGCTTTCTTCACTTGAATAATAGCGATCGATGCGCAACCAGTGCATGTCACGACTGCGACGCATT
Organism: Flavobacteriales bacterium; assembly: GCA_011525065.1. GTDB lineage: Bacteria > Bacteroidota > Bacteroidia > Flavobacteriales > Flavobacteriaceae > BACL21. The sequence continues at coordinate 7,957 of WTIY01000260.1, read as the reverse complement.
TCGCTTTTGCCCACTACTGGAACATTGTTTTCTGCATGACAAGCAATCACACAAGCTCCACATCCTGTACACGCATTGAGGTCAATGGACAAGTTGAAATGATGCCCGATTGAACGGTCAAAAGAATCCCATAAATCGGCCTCAGGCGAGGTCACTGGAATTTCCTTGTGATCTTTAGATACAGTCGGTACCGCATTCCAGCTGTCTTTGTCCTTAGTGTTAAATATTTCTAGAGTGGTCTCACGAATAATGTCGCGACCCATCATGGTATTGTGTAACTGAATGCACGCGAATTCATGAGTGCCATCCATTTTTTCTATGCGAACCGGCTGAACGCTGCTGAACTCATCATAAAGCGCATAAGCATTAACCCCTGTCTGCATTTCAGATTGAATCGAGGCCTTTTGACCATAACCCAAAGCCAAACCTACGGTACCCGCGGCTTGACCAGGTTGAATCAAGACAGGCACCTTCTCCAAAACTGTGTCGCCAACACTTACGCGAACATAGTCTCCATTTAATGCGCCATTCGCCACATGGGTATTGGTCAATCCTAAGCCCGCTGCGTCAGCTGCAGAAACGGTTAGGTAGTTGTCCCAGGTCGCTCTTGAAATCGGATCGGGAAGCTCTTGTAGCCATGGATTGTTGGCTTGACGGCCATCCCCTAATCCAGTTTTGGTATACAAACATAGGGCCATAGCATCACCCGTATCAAAATGTCTTGCAGGGGTCCCTGTCTCTGGAAGTGACCCGTAGTCTGCGCTGAAATCACTGGCAAACACCCCGTCGTGTAAGGCTTTACTCCACGAAGCACCACCGAGCACATTGCTCTGCCAATATCCCTTAATGTAATCGTGATAACTGGACGCTGAACTCCCTGTCCAAGCCAATAAACAATCTTGGAATTGACGGGTGTCAAAAAGTGGACGAATCGTCGGTTGTATTAAAGAGAAATGACCCTTTTTCAACTCGGCATCGCCCCACGATTCAAGATAATGCGGTGTTGCCGCCACAAACCTCGCTTTGGAAGCAGTCTCATCAGCGCGCATGGCAAAGGCCAAAGTGAAGTCGAGCCCTTGATAAGCCGCAGCAAAATCAGCGTCAGGGAAAGCGTAAAGTGGATTGACTCCAGCGGTAATCAATCCCTTAATGCTACCGTTTTTCACGCCATCAATGACCTTTTGCACTTGTGTACTGGACCCTGAAAACTTCATGATTGGACGGGTCACGTCCATCACTACCGATCCGATAGATGTGTTGTAATCCAATACTTTTTTCTGTGCTTTCGGGCATGGCAAGCCGCAAACCAGAACACCGCGATCTCCCGCTTTCTCGAGTTGCTTTTTAGCTTGCTCAGCCGCTGTGCGCACTGTCTCAGGCACATCGGCCAGGGCCTTTGCTCCTGTGATGTAAGCTAAGGCGGCGGCCTGTTGGGCTGGAGAGGCAGGCACGCGCTTATCGGCGTTGGCCCCTGTCAAACTCATGTTGGCCTCAAATTGAATGTGTCGCGACATGCGTCCATCTTTCGGGACACGGCTCTGGGCGTAACCACCTTCAAAACCTCCTCCTTGCCAATCGCCAAGGAAGTCTGCCCCAATAGAAACGATGGTTCTCGCTTGACTAAAATCGTAATCGGCCAAAGCACGAACACCGTAAGTCTCTTGAAACGCATCGAGCGCTTCACTTGAAGAGATCATGTCGTAGGTCACGTGCTTGACGTTTGGATATTTTTTTGTGAATGATTGAATCAGTGCAGCCGTACTCGGACTGGCAAAACTCTGTGTCAACAGGATCACCTCTTGACCAGCCAAAGCAGAAAGACCGGCATCTACTGCGCTGCCTAAATCCAGCCAGCTCGTAGCTTGTCCATCGATCATGGGGCCCATAAGGCGATTTTTGTCATACATGGACAACACAGAGGCGTGGACACGGGCGTTTACCCCACCCAAATCACTGCCCAAATCATTGCGCTCGATTTTAATCGGACGACCTTCTCGGGTTTTTACCAGCACGGAGGCAAAATCAAACCCATCAGAAATGGTCGTAGCGTAGTAATTGGATACTCCTGGAACGATTTCGTCAGGGGCCACAACGTAGGGAATGGACTTGATGACCGGACCCTCGCACGCGGCTAAGGAGGCCGCTGCCGTAGAGAATCCAACATACTTGAGAAAATCTCGACGGGTTGTCGAAGAACGCTCAAGGGTCTCTTTGTCTCCTAGGAACTGATCGGTTGGAATCGGTTCTGCAAATTCATTTTGCTTGAGTCCTTCAACCACTGAACTTGCCGGGTTGAGCTCCTCGATACTTTTCCAATATTTCTTATTTGATGCCATAATATGCGCTCTGATTCTTGTCTAAAATTAATAGTGACACTTACCACATTCTAAGCCGCCCATTTGAGCTGCCGTCAATTTATCCACACCATACTTCTTGGATAATTCTTCATGAATGTGCTCGTAGTAAGCATTATCCTTGACCTGAATGTTCGTCTCTCGGTGACAATTAATACACCATCCCATGGTCAAAGGAGCGTATTGATACATAATTTCCATTTCCTCTACAGGACCGTGACAGGTTTGACACTCTACCCCTGCAACCGTTACGTGTTGCGAGTGATTGAAATAAGCAAAATCCGGTAGGTTGTGAATTCTAATCCACTGAACCGGTTGTGTTTTTCCAGTGTAAGCCTGTGAATCTTCATCCCAGCCCACTGCAGCGTATAATTTTTGGATTTCAGCATTGTAATCCACACCGTACTCGTTTTTTCCTTCGGCCAAGGTCTCCTCGGCCACTTCACCAATATTTTTGTGGCAATTCATACAGACGTTGAGAGAAGGGATGCCAGAATGAGCACTTTTACGCGCTGAACTGTGACAATAATTACAGTCTATTTGGTTGTCTCCTGCGTGGATGCGGTGAGAGTAGTGGATTGGCTGAACTGGCTCATAACCTTGATCAATGCCTACTTGCATTAAGTAACCATAGGCGAAATATCCTGAGGCCAACAAGAAAAATATGGCCGTAACCAAAACCAAAAATTGATTTTCGATGAACAATTTCCAAACCGGGGTGCGTTCGGGTTTTTCTTCGTACACAACGCCGTTAGCCTCGGCAATGCGACGCAAGGTTTTGTTGACCAAAAACAACATGATCACCAGCAACATGAACACTAACGCCAAAACGGCCAGAATTATGTCGTTTGATATGCCCCCAGAATTGGCTTGAGTTGTTGCAGTGGTAATGGCCGCAACTGCAGGTGCTTTTTTCGGGGTGTAGGTGTAAGCGATGATGTTGTCAATGTCCGCATTACTCAATTGCGGAAAAGAGGTCATGACTGCACCGTTGTACTCGTTGTAAATGGCATTGGCTTTGGCGTCTCCAGACTTAACCATATCCTGGCTGTTTTTGATCCAAGCGTACAACCAATCGCGATCGTACTTATCTCCGACTTGAAACAATGCAGGGCCCGTGGCTTTTTTGTACAATTTGTGACACGCCGCACAGTTCGCGTTGAACAATGTCTCACCAGCAACCGTATCAATGGTCTGAGCCGCTGGAAAATCAATCGATGCATTTGCTTTTGGGCTGAAAGAGAAGGCCAGAACTGCGAAGAACAATAGGGTCAACGACTTCAGCGTTACATTTCGGTAAGCTACCTGTTCCATAGAATTGGTTAAATTATGGTCCATATAATTGAGGCGCAACACGTTGTGAAAATTTGTGTAAAAATCACACGAATTGACACCTAAAAATAACTGTGCAAAAGTACGTTATAAAGTCGATTTTGAAAATTCTGGAAAGGGGCTAAAAAGTAATTTATAATAATTCTAAATAAAGAAAATATTAACCCCCCGAATATTAATTTTACCTTTGTCCTTGAAGCGGAAGAATTATGCAAATTTCACTTAAAAATTTCCCCCTAATCACCCCAGTGATATTTTGTCTTTTTGGGTCATTTTTCAGTCAGGCACAAGACCAAAATATCCAGCGTGATCCACGCGTTGATTCTCTGCTAAATCTCAAAGTCCACATGCAAAAAAATCTTTTGCTTGGAGACAATTACACCGCCCAAATCTATTCAGGGAGCTTGACAGAGGCCCGCGCGCTAGTAAGTCAATTTAAAGGACTTTTTCCTCAATGGCCAGTTATCGTGCATTACGAAACCCCAAACTATAAAGTTTGGGTGGGTAATTTTAGCGCCCGACTCAGCGCAGATCGCGCTTTAAAGGACATTCAACGGAAATTTCCGACAGCATTTCTATTCAAGCCTTCGTTGATTCGAAAAGAGCGGAGCACGGCTACAGAGGAAGAAGAATCTGATGCAGAACAGCCGGCCGAATCCGTAAACAAAAATGGCTAAAGACTGGCAGAACCGCGGCGATTACCGATAAACCCTAAATTTATTTGAGTTTCTTTTTGACCTCAACCTCCTGGAAGGCCTCAATCACATCACCGATGTTGATGTCGTTGTAGTTTTTGATTTGCATTCCACAGTCATAACCTTTAGACACTTCCTTGACGTCGTCCTTAAATCGTTTTAAGGAATCCAGCACGCCAGTGTAAACCACGACACCCTCTCTGATAAGTCGCACGCCCGAATTGCGGAAAATTTTACCATTGATTACCATACATCCGGCCACAGTACCCACCTTGGATATTTTGAAGGTCTCGCGGATTTCAGCAGTTCCCGTTACCTCCTCACGAAGTTCAGGCGACAACATGCCCTCCATGGCATCCTTCAAGTCATTGATGGCGTCATAAATAATGGAATAACTGCGGATATCGATTTCTTCTTTGTCGGCCAGTTGTCTGGCGTTGCCCATAGGTCGCACGTTAAAGCCAATTATGATGGCATCTGAAGCCGAAGCCAAGAGTACATCGCTCTCAGTAATGGCTCCCACTCCTTTATGGATGATGTTGACTTGAATTTCTTCAGTGGACAGTTTCAAGAATGAATCGGTTAGGGCCTCGACCGAACCGTCAACATCACCTTTTAGAATAATGTTGAGTTCTTTGAAGTCTCCTAAGGCGATACGGCGTCCAATTTCGTCCAAAGTGATGTGACGCTGGGTCCGGACCGATTGTTCGCGCTGCAATTGGGTTCTTTTTGTCGCAATGGCTTTGGCCTCTCGCTCGTCTTCAAAAACATTGAATTTGTCCCCTGCTTGTGGCGCTCCATCCAGTCCCAAAACAGAAACCGGTGTTGCTGGTCCTGCTTCCTTAATGACTTGCCCACGCTCATCGTGCATGGCTTTGACTTTACCGCTGTGCTGTCCCGCCAAAACAAAATCACCCACTTTGAGTGTCCCGCCCTGGACCAGAATAGTCGATACATAACCACGACCCTTATCCAAAAAGGCCTCAACGACAGTTCCGTTGGCCATTCGGGTAGGATTGGCTTTTAGCTCGAGCAACTCGGCTTCGAGCAATACTTTTTCTAAGAGTTCGGTAACGCCCTCCCCAGTTTTGGCTGAGATGTCTTGTGATTGAACTTTACCTCCCCAATCTTCGACCAGTAAATTCATGTTGGCAAGGCCCTCTTTAATCTTGTCTGGGTTGGCGTTTGGACGGTCAATTTTATTTATGGCAAAAACAATGGGCACTCCGGCTGCTTGAGCGTGCGAAATGGCTTCTTTTGTCTGCGGCATAATGTCGTCATCGGCAGCAATCACAATAATAACCAAATCGGTGACTTGAGCACCACGAGCACGCATCGCTGTAAAGGCCTCATGACCAGGGGTGTCGAGAAAAGTTATTTTTTGACCCTCAGGCAAGGTCACACCATAGGCGCCAATATGCTGGGTAATTCCTCCGGATTCACCAGCAATGACATTTTCCTCTCGAATGTAATCCAGCAAAGACGTTTTCCCGTGATCCACGTGCCCCATCACCGTAACAATCGGTGCGCGATCTTTTAAATCTTCGGGTGCATCGGTCTCCTCTTGTATGGCTTCCTCGATATCTGCGGTGACAAATTCAACCTCAAAACCGAATTCTTCGGCCACAATAGTAAGGGTTTCAGCGTCTAATCGCTGATTCATGGTCACCATCATTCCTAAGGACATACAGGCCGAGATGATCTGGGTCACTTGGATGTTCATCATGGTAGCCAACTCACTCACCGTAACAAATTCGGTGACCTTGAGCAGTTTACTTTCGGCCTCCAGCTGCGCCATTTCTTCTTCGGTTTTCTGACGGTGGCTATCGCGCTTTTCCCTTCGATATTTAGCCCCTTTACCTTTTGAAGATTTACCTTGAAGTTTTTCAAGAGTCTCGCGAACCTGTCTTTGCACTTCTTCTTCGCTTGGCTCTTCTCTCGTAATCTGAGCGCGACCACGACTTTTTTGACCTCCTTTGGCTCCGGGGGCCTCCTTGCTGATTCGACGGCGTTTTCCTCGTTTTTCACGAGTTTCTTTTTTAGCGTCCTCCGACTTGCGTTCGGACTTTTTAAACTGGGTTAAATCAATTTTCTGGCCAGTGAAATTGGGGCCATCAAGCTTCTTATATTCTGTCTTTACCGGAGTTTCCGACTGTGAGGTTTCTGTCTCAGCAGCAGGGGCCTCGGAAGACTCTACTTGTTGGTTTGTTGTCTCAGGTTTTACTTCGTCACCTAAAACAGTGGAAACTTCTTCAAATGAAGGCTCAGGCTCGGACTTCTTTTTTGGTTCGAGATCAATTTTTCCAAGCATTTTAGGTCCGCTGAGTTTGGACTCAGCTTTTACAATCTCGGAATGAGCTACGTCTTTCTCTTCATGTTCTTTTTCAAACTCTTGACGCAATTCCTCTTTTTCCTTGCGCTTTTCTTCACCGACCTCTTTGGCCTCGACTTTTTTGGATTTATCGGTCTGAAATTCAGCCAACAAAATCTGATATTCCTCGTCTGAAATTTTGGTCGTAGGACGTGCCTCAACGACATAGCCCTTGGCGCCCAAAAATTCCACAGCACGGTCCAGTGAAATGTTGAATTCCCTTAAAACTTTATTGATTCGAATCGTTTTTCCTTCAGCCATAAATGCTTTTCCTGTTTATTTTTCTCGATTTCTCGTGTAAAAGTAGTCAATCTTTAGCCTACTCTTCAAATTCTTCCTTCAATATATTGACCACCTCGATGATGGTTTCCTCTTCTAAATCGGTACTGTTTACTAAAAATGACAAGTCTTTTTCTAAGACGCTTTTTGCGGTATCTAAACCGATTTTCTTAAACTCGTTGATGATCCATGTTTCGATTTCATCGGAGAACTCAGTCAGCTCAACGTCTTCCTCAGCCCCCTCGCGCAATACATCAATTTCATAACCCGTGAGTTGTCCGGCAAGTCTTATGTTGTGTCCACCACGTCCAATCGCCTTTGAAACTTCTTCAGGCTTAAGAATAACCTCAACGCGCTTCAATTCATCGTCAATGGTCAATGAGGTCACTTTGGCAGGACTCAGCGCACGAGTAATGAATAAATTGGTATTGTTGGTAAAATTGATGACATCGATGTTCTCATTACCCAATTCACGAACAATACCGTGAATACGGGACCCCTTCATTCCCACACAGGCCCCTACTGGGTCAATACGATCGTCATAAGAATCCACCGCTACTTTGGCTTTTTCTCCTGGAATACGCACCACTTTTTTCACGGTAATCAAACCGTCAAAAACCTCTGGGATTTCTTGTTCAAATAATTTTTCAAGGAACAAAGGATTCGCACGAGACATAATAATGGCCGGCTTGTTCCCTTTGAGTTCCACACTCTCGATGATGCCGCGCACATTATCCCCTTTACGGAAGAAATCCGACGGGATTTGCTTGTCTTTTGGCAAAATAATTTCATGTCCTTCATCATCCAACAAGATTACAGCCCGATGCCGAATATGGTGTACTTCAGCGGTGTAAATTTCACCCTCTAAATCCTTGAACTGTTTGTAAATGTTGGTGTTGTCGTGTTCGTGAATTTTGGCGATCAGA
>WTIY01000150.1 GCA_011525065.1 Flavobacteriales bacterium | reverse complement strand
GCGTCCGTCTTTTGAGAAAAAAGGTTTGGGCTTTGTTGCCGCTTATTGTATGAGCTTGTCCATGAGACAAGAACTTTCAATGATTAACAATTCAGCTGTTTCTAAGCAAGGCAACAAAAAAAATGAACACAAAATACATTGATCTAATCGATCAAACCTATGAATTTCCTCAAGAAGAATTTCGTCTTGAGAACGATAATCTAACCTTTCACGGTATCGATCTTATGGATTTAATAGCCACCTATGGTGCGCCACTTAAATTCACTTATCTGCCAAAAATTTCTGAAAATATCCAAAAAGCTAAATTTTGGTTTTCAAAGGCGATAAAAAAACACCATTATAAAGCAACCTACAATTATAGTTATTGTACGAAAAGTGCCCATTTCAAGCACGTTATTGCAGAGGCCCTTCGAAATGATGTGCACATTGAAACCTCCTCTGCTCATGACATTAACATTGTAGAGAACCTCAAGGCCGAGGGTAAAATCGGGGCAGACACCTTTGTGATCTGTAATGGTTTTAAAAGAGAAGAATACATCGATAACATTGCTCGACTGATCAATACAGGACATGAAAATTGCATTCCTATCATTGATAATTACGAAGAATTGACTTTACTCGGGGAAGCCATCAAACGCGATTTTAAGATTGGTATTCGCATCGCCTCTGAGGAAGAACCCAAGTTTGAATTCTACACCTCACGTTTGGGTATTGGCTATAAAAACATTGTGCCTTTCTATGAAGACCAAATCAAAAATAATGATCAGGTCGAGCTAAAAATGTTGCACTTTTTTATCAATACTGGTATTAAAGATAACGCCTATTACTGGAATGAACTGATCAAGTGCCTCAAGGTATATACCAAACTCAAAAAGGTATGCCCCTCATTAGACAGTCTGAACATTGGTGGTGGCTTTCCTATTAAAAATTCTCTTGCTTTCGATTATGACTATGACTATATGATCGACGAAATCATAAATCAAATCAATATTGCTTGTAACACAGAAGGTGTTCCAGTACCACATATTTTCACTGAATTTGGCAGTTTTACCGTCGGTGAAAGTGGCGGCGTTATTTATCAGGTGCTTCATCAAAAACAACAGAACGATCGTGAAAAGTGGAACATGATTAACTCTTCATTCATCACGACGCTTCCGGATACCTGGGCGATCAATAAGCGATTTATTATGTTGGCAATCAATCGCTGGAGGGACGAATACGAGCGTGTGTTGTTGGGCGGCCTGACTTGTGACAGTGACGATTACTACAACAGTGAGCAGCACGTCAATGCCATTTATTTGCCAAAATTCAAAAAGGATAGACCGCTTTATATCGGCTTTTTTAATACTGGCGCCTATCAGGAATCTATTGGAGGGTTTGGCGGACTTCAGCATTGTTTGATTCCCTCGCCCAAGCACATTTTAATTCAAAAAGATGCAAATGGTGATCATGTGACCACCGTATTTGCACCGCAACAAACCAGTGAACAACTACTTTCAATTTTAGGTTATGAACAATAGAACTTATGCCGGAATTCCGGCTGCTTACAGCAGTCTTGATACCAGTAAAATTGTATTAATTCCAGTGCCTTATGATGGCACCAGTACCTGGCAAAAAGGAGCCGATAAGGGCCCAGAGGCCTTTTTAAAGGCTTCTGAGAATATGGAGCTATACGACATTGAAACCAACAGCGAGGTCTACAAGCAAGGGGTGTATTTGGCTGAGGCCATAGAGGAAAAAAGCAGTCCTGAAGCTGTAGTTGCTGAGGTGTACAAAACAGTTAAAGCGTACATCTTCCGCAATAAATTTGTCACCGTTTTTGGTGGAGAGCACAGCATTTCCATTGGAACCATAGAGGCATTCAATGAGTGTTTTGATGACTTGACGGTGTTGCATATTGATGCTCATGCGGATTTGCGCGCCTCTTATCAGGGTTCGGCCTGCAATCACGCCTGTGCGCTTTACCAAGCCAGCCAATCTACTAATTTGATTCAAGTGGGTATACGTAGTATGGATTCGGCCGAAACTACGGTCATGGATCCGGACAAGACTTGGTTTGCCCATGATATGGTCAATGAAGAATATTGGATGGATAATGTCATCGATGCTTTGAGTCAAGATGTCTTTATCACTTTTGATTTGGATGCGTTTGATCCTTCTATTATGCCCTCTACTGGAA
>WTIY01000247.1 GCA_011525065.1 Flavobacteriales bacterium | reverse complement strand
GTAAACCACAGGAAAAATAATAATCCATACGATATCTACAAAGTGCCAATACAAGCCTACTTTTTCGACCATTTCATAATTTTTTCGGCGCTCGTAAGTCCCCAGAATAACATTGAAAAAAATGATGATGTTAATCACAACACCTGAAAAAACGTGAAAGCCGTGAAAGCCAGTTATAAAGAAAAAGAAATCGGCAAATAGCGGATGGCCATATTCATTGTGTCTGAGGTTGGCCCCCTCAACCACCATTTTACCATCATTCATTAATTTGTCGATCGAAGCCTCCCGAGTCAGGACAATAGGGTGTCCATTTTCATCCAAATACTGGGTGCGAATCAATAAGCTTTCGTCTGCTAAAAATCCTTGTTGCACCTCAGCCAGATTGTAGGTCGTCAATGTCGTGGGTTCGTCGTAGTGCCAAACGCCATTTTTACGCTCATGAGTCACACGATCACCAGGGATGCTCTGCGCGAAATCGGCGATGGCTACGCGATCTCCATCGGTATTTAAGAATTGAAGAATTCTCCCGCCGTTGGTTTCAACAGCTCCGTAATCTCCTTTGATGAAAGTGGCCCATTCCCAAGCCTGTGATCCGACAAAAATACCTCCACCAATGATGGTGAAGAACATGTACCAAGCGACCTTGGACTGTTGCATTTTGTGCCCTGCATCAACTGCCAATACCATGGTGACCGAAGAGAAAATCAACACCAGGGTCATGAAGGCTACGTAGTACATTGGTGCCGGCACCCCATGCAAAAATGGCACGTGGGTGAAAACTTCATCTGCTATTGGCCAGGCATCAATAAATTTAAATCGAGAAAATCCATAAGAGGCAATAAATCCGGAAAAGGTCAAGGCATCAGAAACGATAAAGAACCACATCATCATCTTCCCGTAACTCGCATTGAGTGGCTGATTTCCACCCCCCCATGTCTTTCCTTCAGTACCTGTTTTGGCTACGCTAGCTTCCATAAATTATTGGTGTGTTTAGAGTGCAAAAATAGCTAATATTTTCATCTGACGAAATAGAAAAAGAAAAAGAGATAAAGCCACAGCCCATCTACAAAATGCCAGAAAAGAGCGGCCAGTTCTACCCCCAAGGATTTCCCGAAATCATAGCGCTGTTTATAATGATTATAAATTACCACGCTCAGCGCAATCATGGCGGCAACAATATGGGCCAAATGCAACATGACAATTAAGAAAATAAAGGTATACGCAATGCTGCTGGTGGGCCCGGTAAAAGCATACCCAAAGTCATTGTAGATTTGACTAAAACCCAGGTATTGGAGTCCGACAAAAACAGCCCCCAAACTCCAGGTAATGACCAATAGCGTCATCACATTGGTTCGCTGACCATTTTTGAGGGTTCTTTTTGCCCATTCAAGGGTGATGCTGCTCAACACAATAACCAGCAGACTCCAGTTGAAGGCTGTGGGCAACACCAAATCTTCGAGCCAATCGGCGCGTTCCTTACTCACAACATAAGCACTGGTCAAGCCAGCAAAACTCATGGCCAGAGAAATCATACCAAACCACAAGAGCATTTTTTTTGCCTTTCTCTGTTGGATTAATTCATTTTCCTCACTCATACTCATTGCACAAAAAATTTATCGATAACGTATATAATCTGTATCAAGGTCAAATAGGTCACACTGACCAGCATCAGTTGCTTTGCTGACTGCTCGGTCCGTAATCGATACAATTGAACCGAGGCCCAAATAAGCCAGAGCCCCAATAAACCTACAACAATTGCTGAAACAGGGGTCAGATATAGCCTACCGGTTTTGTTGACCATAGGGATTAAAGCGGTCAATGCAGTCCAAACGCTATAAAGAACAATTTGCAAGGCGGTCCCTTGATCGCGCTTAGCCGTTGGCAGCATTTGAAAACCGGCCCGTTGGTAATCCTCATGCAAAAACCAGCCAATGGCCCAAAAATGGGGGAATTGCCAGAAAAATTGAATCATAAATAAGGTGCCGGGTTCAATGCCAAAATAACCAGTGGCAGCAACCCAACCCAACATAAATGGAATGGCTCCAGGAAACGCGCCGACAAAAACCGAAAGCGGAGTTTTGGTTTTCAAAGGGGTATATACACTGACGTAAAGAAATATGGATATGGCCCCAAACATGGCCGTTTTTGGGTTAATCCAGTACAAGGCAGTGAGCCCGATTAGGGT
>WTIY01000152.1 GCA_011525065.1 Flavobacteriales bacterium | reverse complement strand
AAATATACTAGTGAGCGAATTCGGGATCGTGTGTCAGAATATGAAATCATCGATTCAGCCGGTTTTTCGATCCGCCCTCCCCTAGTTGATTTTCAAAACAATCAGCCTTACGAGGCTTATGACAGTCCTATTGTTCCTTTTAATGCGAGCAATGGTGAAAATGATGTGGCCATCAATCGTGCCTCTGGATTTGCCCAATGGAGTTACCGAGATGAATGGAACAATGGTGAATTGTATTTGAATGCTGGGGTGCGCGCGCATCATTGGCAGGTCAATGATGGCATCAATCCTGTAGTTTCTCAAACCGTGGTTAGTCCAAGGGCTCAAATGAGTTTTAAACCCTTTGGCCCGAAAGATCAGTTGTTTCGACTCAGTGCTGGCGTTTATCATCAGCCACCGTTCTATCGAGAATTGCGCAATCGACAGAGTCAAGTCGTGCCCGAGGTCAAAGCACAGCAATCCATACATTTAGTGTTGGGACACGATTACAGTTTCGATCTTTGGGAACGTCCATTTACCCTGAACTCTGAGGTGTTTTACAAGCATTTAACCGATGTCAACCCCTATACTTTAGAAAACGTGCGTCTGCGCTATGCAGCCGCAAATAACGCCGAGGCCTATGCCTATGGTTTGGACATGCGATTGGCCGGTGAATTTGTGCCTGGTACTGAGTCATGGGTGAGTTTTGGTTACTTAAAGACTGAAGAAAACATCGACAACCGAGGCTTTATTTTTAGACCCACAGATCAACGCCTGAAGTTTGGGGTCTTGTTTCAAGACTATGTCCCAGTGATGCCAGATTTAAAGATGTATTTAAATATGGTTTACAATACTGGACTACCTGGAGGCTCTCCGAGTTATGCAGATCCATATGATTTTCAAACCCGTCTTCCTGACTACAAACGGGCTGATTTAGGAATAAGTTACGATTTGGTTCACGATGATAAGCCAGGAAAAGGACTCTTTTCGTCGTTTAAAGATTTTTCTGTTGGGGTAGAGATCTTCAACATCTTTGACATCCAAAACTCGATCACCAACACCTTTGTGCGCGATGTTTACACTAAGGTACAGTACGCCATACCGAATTATCTTACCCCGAGAATATTTAATTTGAGATTAAGCGCTGGCTTCTAGAAGTTCTCTCAAGCTGTCCAGGGCAAAATCTATGTCTTGCTCGGTGTTGTAGATCGAGAATGAAAACCGCAAGCTAGGCATCATGGGCACCCCTACTTTATCTAAGGCCTGTAAGACATGGGACCCACCACTGCTACCACTCTGGCAAGCGCTGCCTTGAGAACAGGCCACTCCTTTTAAATCCAATTGAAATAAGAGCATAGCAGATTGAGCTGCGGCCACGGGAAGACCAATATTGACCAGAGTGAAAGTACTGTTTTCTAAATCACCGCACCCCCCGTTGAGTCGGACTCCTGGTAGTTTATTTATTCCTGAAATGAATCGCTTTTTTAGATTCAACACATAAGCGTGTTCCTTGTCAAGATCGGCGTAGGCGAGTTTTAGGGCCTGGGTCATGCCAGCAACGGCATAAACTGGTTCAGTTCCTGCGCGCATACCCCGCTCTTGACCTCCTCCTAAAATCATGGAGCTTAAGCCAGAGCCACGTCGAATGAAGGCAAAACCAACACCTTTTGGACCGTGAAACTTATGGGCCGCAACGGCAGCAAAATCAACTGGAATCTCTGAAAAATCCAAGGGGTAATGACCTACAGATTGCACGGTATCACTGTGCATGAGTGCCCCGTATGTTTTACACATTTCGGCCACCTTTTTTAAGGGCAAAATAACGCCAATCTCGTTGTTGACATGCATTAGGCTGACCAAGATTTTTTTGCCTTGATGCTGCTGAAGTACAGATTCTAAATGCGTCAAATCCACCGCACCTGTCTCGGTGATGCTTACCAATTCGAGTTTAATGATAAATTCATCCGCCAATGCCTCAGCAGTATGCAAAACAGCGTGATGTTCAATCGGACTGGTGATTAAAACCTCTGTACCTAGATCTCGCACAGCACTGCGCAAAATCAAGTTATCGGCCTCTGTTCCACCGGAGGTGAAAATGATTTCACCAGCTTGGGCGTTAAACATTTGGGCGATGTCCTTACGGCACTGCTCTAAAATCGCTTTGGACGCTTGACCGATATTGTGTGTAGATGATGGATTGCCATATTC
>WTIY01000282.1 GCA_011525065.1 Flavobacteriales bacterium | reverse complement strand
TGTATAAGAGACAGCCGATACAGTGACCACAATTTGACGACAATGCCGGCGGGCTGCGATGCTTGCTGCACGGTCCATTCGTGCCAACAGCTCTCCTCCGAACATATTCCCTATGGGATTGGTTTCGCTAGGAAGAACCAAATCTGTCAATGTCGTTCTGGACTCTGATGGGGTTCTTGGGCTCATAAGAAAGTGTAGTGGCTTATTTGATTAAGAGCCAAGCCTCAGGATTTTCGACGGCTCGTATTTGTTTAAGGGCCTTTAGCGCATGATTGCGATCTTCATAAGAAGCGAATACGACCTGATGCAGTCCGAATTTATTTTGACCGATGATTCTGGCCGAGTAGCCTTTAGACTTGAGCTGATTGACTTGTCGAGAAGCATTTTCAGCAATCCGAAATGCGCCTGCCACTAGGTGATATGGCCCTTGTGCAGGTTGAACAGATAAAGCGATGGTTGTGGGGTCCATGACCGGTGTGAATGTAGCCTCTTGTATCTGCTCCATAACATAGGCTTGAGCTTGTGATTCGAGCTCTTGATTGTAAGCCATTACAGACTCATTGTATCGATAAGTCGCCCCGAAACCACCAAGGCTCAAGGCAATCAATCCAACCGCAGCATAGCGCCAAATGACTTTAGAAACTTCTTTGGCCCGTTGAATTGGAATGACCGTCGTTTCTTTTGCGTCCCTGGCCACCACATGGGTTAACACCGGCATTAATCCAAAAGATTGAGCAGCTAAGTTGAGTCGATCCGCAGGTTTAAAACGGAGCGCGCCTCGTTCTTGAACTTCAAAATGGCCTAAAGGATCGCAATCGATGGTTTCCCCCTTTTGCAACCCATCAAACAGTTGGCTGCTGAATACCCGCAATTTTTCTAAGGCTAGCGCATAGGTGATCCCCTCTGAGTGGGCCAGATGATGGGCCAGTAGACCGTCATTGGTTTGTAGTTGTCGGTTGAAAAACACACTTTTTCCTGGAGGAATCAAGGTTCCATCAGCCTGCAAGGACGCACTGTGCCCTCTAGTAATGAATGCCCCAAAACCGGGTAAAATCACACAGTCGTATCGGTATAAAAGTTGTTTAATGTGGTTGAAGACTTCCATCTAAACAAACTTAATTTTTTTTTCAACGGCAATCAACCCCACAGCCCATTTATTTTTAACAATTAAAATCTTATCTTGAGGACGACTCTCCGGCATAAACCGTCTACATACATTATGAAACAACTGGCTGTGCTCAAAAAGCTCAGTGCTTTGAGCAACACCCCTGGTATTGGGGCAATCTCTGCTAAAAAATTAGCAGATCAATACGGAGGAATCAATGCATTATTCGATTTTGACAACAAAAAGGCTGCAGGCCTGCAGCACGATAAAGTCGAGAATTTACGTCAAGCGATAGGTCACACTTACCGGAGTCAAGACAATCATCTTCGCGCCCAAAAGGAACAGGCCTTTATGGCTGCTAAAGGGGTTGATTTAACCCATTACGGACAAGAGAACTATCCTGAATTGCTCGGGGAATGCCCTGACGCACCAATGGGGCTTATGATGCGCGGGTCATGGCCAAAAAATCAAATCTTTATCGGTGTGGTAGGTACCCGAAAGCCGAGCAAATACGGTGTTGAATTTTGTCGTGAACTCATTAAGGAGTTGGCCCCGCTCAACCCGGTTATCGTTTCGGGCTTGGCCTATGGCATTGATGTTACAGCTCATCGAACAGCACTGGATTTGGGCCTTAATACTTTGGCATGTTTAGCCCATGGCATCGACCGTGTTTACCCTAAAAGTCACGCCCAATTGGCCGAGTGTATTGTTCAAAACGGGGCGCTACTGACCGAGTTTTGGACTCAATCAGAATTTCACCCCAGTAATTTTTTGCAGAGAAATCGAATTATTGCTGGTCTGACCTCGGCAACTGTAGTGATCGAATCTGGCGCCAAGGGGGGCAGTTTGATTACCGCTCAATTTGCCAATGCCTACGACCGTGAAGTTTTTGCTGTTCCAGGCCATCCCTATCAAAGCACCAATAGCGGGTGTAATGATTTAATTAAGAATCATGCCGCGCATCTGCTGACTAATGCTGCAGACATGATCAGGGTGATGGGCTGGAGTTTGAATCAGTCGCCTGCGCAACACTCAGGCCTTAATCAGCAACAAAGGCAGCTGGTAAGAGTCATAAATGACCAGCCTTATATTCATGTTGACGCTCTGGCAAAAGACCTAAAATTTAAGTTAGGGACCCTTCAAAGCGAACTTCTGTATCTCGAGATGGGGGGCTATGTTCTGTCTCAATCAGGGTGTTATGTGCTCAGTAACCGAGGGGTCCGCGCACTCGAGTCATCACCTCCGCTGCCACAGCCTGAGCCTTCTTTGCGCCAACGGCTAAAAGTCGATCGAGCTCATCAGTATTCTGAATAAGTCGCGAATACGCAGCCCTTTGATCTTTAAACTTTTCGAGGATTAGTTCGTAAAGTGCTTGTTTGGCATGGCCGTAACCATAGCCTCCCTGGCGGTAATTCCTTGTCATTGTGGCCGTTTGCTCTGAGCTGGCAAGAATACTGTACAGGGCGAAGACTGTGCAAGAATCAGGATCTTTTGGTTCCTCTAAAGGAGTGCTGTCCGTGGCAATGCTCATGATTTGTTTTCTCAATGCCTTTTCAGGAAGAAATAGATCGATGATGTTATTTTTTGATTTGCTCATTTTTTCGCCATCGGTTCCTGGGATAAGCTGAGTTTCTGCAGTCACTTTAGCCTCTGGCATCACAAATAGGTCTTGGCCAAGTTTGGCGTGGATTCTGGAAGCCACATCTCGAGTCATTTCGATGTGCTGTAATTGATCTTTTCCGACCGGCACAATGTCTGCATCGTACAGCAGTATGTCGGCCGCCATGAGCATGGGATAGGTAAAAAGACCAGCATTAACATCTTCAAGTCGATCGGCCTTATCCTTAAAACTGTGGGCCAAGGTCAAGCGTTGGTAGGGAAAAAAGCAACTTAAATACCATGCGAGTTCGGTCGCCATAGGCACATCACTTTGACGGTAAAATACAGTTTTGTGAATGTCTAGGCCAAAGGCGAGCCAAGCCGCCGCTGTTTTATAGGTGTTTTCTTTTAAGGATGCCCCATCTTTTATTTGGGTCAGCGAGTGCAGGTCAGCAATGAATAAAAATGATTCATTTTCAGGGCTGCTCGCCATTTCTATGGCAGGCGTGATGGCCCCTAAAATATTGCCTAAATGAGGGGTTCCTGTACTCTGTATACCCGTTAATATGCGTGACATCAGCGCGACTTTTGTGCAAAGGTAATTTTTTTGTGTCATTCGCTTGATCCAAATCCTTATTTTTGGAGCCATGAAGGCGATTCGTATTCTTTTTATGCCCTTTTATCGTGTGTGGTTTTACACACTGGTGATGGTAGGCATTACCCTATGTTCGCCACTTCTTTTCTTTGGGACGCTTCGCGAGAGCTGGTATAATGTTTATTTTAAAGGAGCCCGATGGTGGGGGATGTTTGTTTTGTTTGGCATGGGGTTCTTGCCCAAGGTCGAGCGACGAACCAAATACAAGCAGGGAGCCAGTTATATGTTTGTGGCCAATCACGTGTCCATGATTGACATCATGCTTATGCTTTATGTGGCCAATCGCCCTTTTGTTTTTGTCGGCAAAAAAGAGCTGGCTAAAATCCCAATTTTTGGGTTTTTCTATCGGCGTGGATGTATCCTGGTCGATCGAAATGATCCTGCGAGTCGTCGTTCAGTTTATGTGCAGGCTCAAAAACGATTGGCAGACGGACTCGGTATTTGTATTTTTCCTGAGGCCGGTGTGCCGGATCCATCCGTTACTCTAGCACCATTTAAGGATGGCGCTTTTCGCTTGGCTGTTGAGCACCAGATTCCAATAGCGCCTATGACCTTTGTGGACAATAAAAGACGATTCCCATACGCTTTTTTTCAGGGGACTATAGGAGGCACCTTAAGGGTGGTTGTTCATCCGGTTCTTCCCACAAAAGGTCTTGACCTGGAAGATCGTCGAGAATTAAAGGATCAAACTCGAGCCCTTATCGAGGGGGCACTCTGATGAAAACGATTGCTGTCTAGAACGAGCTAGCGCTAATGCAAAATACGGAAAGACTTCTTTGAGATAGGCGTTTACCCAATGGCACTGGATCAAAATTGAAACTGTAGTCCACTCAGCAAAACCAATTGATATGGAGAAAAGTCCACAGAGGCGTCGTTGTAGGTTCCAAGCTGATACTTAAACGTAGGTTCGAGCTGTAAATTAAAGCCTTCAAACAGGGCATAATTCAAGCCAACGCCAATGTTGGTCGAAAAGCTGAAATCGTTCAAATTGTTTAGAGACCCCAGGACGTATCGGTTGTCCCCGTCGTTTACGCTTACTTCGTTATTACTGAGTAACAAACCGGAAACACCACTAATGAGCGAGAGCTGTACTTTTTGATCGATCAGAGCGTAAGACAACTCCAACGGAAACTCGAGATAGTTGATGTTGGCTCTAAGGGATAGGTCTCCCCCGCTGGATTTTAGACTCAGTTGATTGTATGGATTTGTGGGATCAGCATTTGGATTGCTAGGCAGGGTGCCTTTGTCAAATACACTGATGACGTTGCGATTGTTTTCGTAGGTCACGGCGCTCAAACCATATGCAGCAGGCCCTGTAGCAATTTCGATGCCTTTGGTAGTGTAGCCCATGGCGACACTGTTAATTCCTGTTCTGAGCTGAAGGCGTTTATCCAGCTTTAGATTTAATCGAAGGCCATAGCTAAAGGTGAGGTCTCCCTGGCGCGTATTGTCTGAAAAACTTGGGTCAAAGACCGAACCTTGGCTAAGGCTGTTGTGGTAAACCGGCCCCGCGACGGGCAATACGGTCCAAGATTTCTGCGCGCCCTCGTCTTGTATGAGCTCCTCAGTCAAATCCTCAGCAGCCACAAGGCTCGTCACTACATCGTTTGTAGACGCTTGGTGGTTTTGAGTCTTCTCAGTTATACGAGTCGGTTCAGGGCTCGCGGCAATGTCCGCTTCGCTGCCCTTGTCTATTAATGCGTTACCATCAATAGTTCCGGGTGTTTCTCTGGTTGTTGCATCAGCTGTTGCGGATTGTTGAGCGATGGCGTTTGTTTCATTAGAGGGGGTCAATGGAGTAAAGTCATTTGACGATTCTTTAGAAGCAGCAGCAACTCGGGTGGCGTCCTTTTGAACAAGCGTTTTTGAGGGTTTAGGCACGCCATGGCCTTGGTCCTGATTCGTCTTGACCGAAATGGCCTCTGAGGTGCTAGACTGAGCAGAATGATGGGGCATTTCGCTATTTGTCCTTGTCACAGCCTCCTCTGTTGCTTGTTGCGTTTGCTGAGCAATGGGTTGGTCAAAGACGAGATCAATCTCTTGGGTTGACCCTGACTGAGTACCCAAATCAACTATGGAAGATGATTTATCCGCGAGCTGTAGATTTGAATCCCCAGCTTGGTCTGAAGGAAGTAACCAAAGCATCAAGGCCAATGAGGCTGCTGCTGAAACGACAGTGCCAGTCTTCCACCACAAGGGCAAAATCAAAGGCCGTTTCTTTTTATTGGGCGCCAGGCGGTGTTCAATATCAGGCCATAAATCCCGCTCTGGGGATTGACTGTAGTCCCCCAGGCGATCTTTAAATTGTTTATCCCACTGTTTCTGCATCGCAGTTATTGTTTCTCTTTTGCCTTTTTGTAGGCGTTTATTTTCTGCTGCAAAAGCTGTCGCGCTCTCGCTAAATTCGATTTTGAGGTGCCGTCGCTAATGTTGAGCAATTCAGCAATCTCCTTATGTGTATAGCCATCCAAAACATACAGGTTGAACACCAAGCGATAACGCTCAGGCAACTGCTGTATGATTTCGAGCAAAAATGTCAAGGGTAGGGATTCGTCTATGGGCGTTAAGGCTAAATCCTGCTGAGCTTCCAACACTGCATCATTGGGCAAGTCGTACAGTCGTTTTTGACGATACTTTTGCAATACAGTGTTGATCGCAATTCGCTTTAACCAACCCTCAAAAGACCCTTTGCCTTTGAACTGACCAATGCGCTGAAAAATCGTGATGAAAGCATCTTGAAGGCTATCCTCTGCTTCCATGGCATTCGGCGCATACTTCAAGCACATTCCGTAGAGCGTATCACTATACTGGCGATACAAGATCTCTTGTGCGTGACGGTCATTCTCTTGACACTTCTTTATGAGCTCTTCTGTAGACAAATACGAACTGATTTTTGATCCATAGGCATGCCTTAGGGCGCATTTCGCATCTGACGCTACAACTGTAAGATGCTAAGACAGTAAAGGGGTTGCGTGCATCTGAAAATTTATGACGCCAAGGTTTTGATGGCCTCTTTTATTTTCCCTTCAAGTTCCTCCATTAACTCCGGGTTATCGGTCAGTAGCGTTTTCACAGAATCACGTCCTTGGCCGAGTTTGGTGTCGTCATAACTAAACCAAGATCCACTTTTTTTAATGATTTCGTAATCCACGCCTAGGTCAATGATCTCCCCCATTTTTGAAACCCCTTCGCCGTACATAATGTCGAACTCGGCGGTTTTAAATGGCGGCGCTACCTTATTTTTAACGATTTTAACCCGTGTTTTATTTCCTACCGCGGAACTGTTGTTATCCTTGATTTGAGTAGAACGCCTTATGTCCAGACGAATAGAAGCATAAAACTTCAGGGCATTTCCTCCAGTTGTGGTTTCGGGATTGCCGAACATAACGCCTATTTTCTCGCGCAGTTGGTTGATGAAAATGACCGTACATTTTGTCTTGCTGATGGAACCGGTTAATTTTCTCAAGGCTTGAGACATTAACCTGGCGTGCAATCCCATTTTGCTGTCTCCCATCTCTCCCTCAATTTCGCTTTTTGGTGTCAAGGCGGCGACTGAATCAATGATGATGATGTCGATTGCGCCACTGCGAATCAAGTTGTCTGCAATTTCCAGGGCTTGCTCTCCATTGTCCGGTTGTGAAATGATTAAGTTCTCAATGTCAACGCCGAGTTTTTCAGCATAATAGCGATCAAAAGCGTGCTCTGCGTCAATAAAAGCAGCGATTCCACCTTTTTTTTGTGCTTCTGCAATGGCGTGTAAGGTAAGTGTTGTTTTTCCCGAAGATTCAGGGCCGTAAATTTCAATGACGCGCCCCTTGGGATAGCCGCCCACGCCCAATGCTAAATCAAGGCCGAGTGACCCGGTTGGAATGACCTCGACTTCCTCTACTGCGCTGTCTCCCATCTTCATTACGGCGCCTTTACCGTAGGTCTTGTCGAGTTTGTCTAAAGTGAGTTTTAAGGCTTTTAATTTGGCTTCTTTTTCGCTACTCATGGTCTGCTATTTTTCGGTTACACTTTGATCGTGCTAAGGTAAGATTTATCCTGAATGACAACAATGTTTAGCCTCATCCAGGGCACTTATTTTGTTAACAATGCATCGGATTTATAAATTCCAACCTTCAGTTTTCCTTTTGTGTCGATTTGTGCTCGATACATTCCCGGAGTATTGAACTTCATAGAAATCGTGCCGTCATGGTCCATGGCGATGATTCCGCCATCGCCACCCATTTCTGGAATTTTTTTGTCGATCACTTGACTTGCGGCTTGTTCAAGGGTGTATCCGCCATATTCCATCATTGCCGCGATGTCATGGGCCACTACGCCTCTGATGAAGTATTCGCCCCATCCAGTAGCCGATACGGCGCAGCTTTGGTTGTTGGCATAAGTCCCAGCACCAATTACGGGAGCGTCTCCAATTCGCCCAAAGCGCTTGTTAGTCATTCCTCCGGTTGAGGTGCCTGCGGCTAAATTTCCAAATTGATCTAAGGCAACACAGCCGACCGTGCCGAATTTAGCGTTTTTTAAAATTGGGTCGTAAAATTGGGATTGATTCGGACTAATCGGACCTCTAATATTGAGCGAATTACTCGCACTTGTTTCCAGGGCTTGCTGAACCTGAATTAAATGATCGTATCGGCGCTGGGTGAAGAAATAGGATTGATCAATTAAGTCCATGCCTTGTTCACCGGCAAATGCCTCAGCGCCCTCGCCATACATAAATACATGCTCGCTGTGATCCATGACTAATCGGGCCAGATCAATGGGGTTTTTAACCTGTTTGACCCCGGCGATTGCGCCAGCGTTTAATGAGGCGCCATCCATAATTGAGGCATCGAGTTCGT
>WTIY01000189.1 GCA_011525065.1 Flavobacteriales bacterium | reverse complement strand
CTGACCCAGGTTTAGGGCAGCAGAGGCCTCCGCCTCAATACGGAAATCCCCGACTTTTTTAGCCTGAAGGTCCATCTCTTGTCCATCAACCAAAACCTTGGCCTCCATATAGGTGCAAGTGGCAAACTCTGTTTTCATGGTATGGGCCTGAATGAATCCAGCGCTCCCTTGGCATTGCAGGTCAGTCACAGCCCAAAATGGATCGTCCCAGTTAGAATCTCGATTTTTTATGCCAGCATCAATATAGGGTGCTAGAGTAACTTGAGCCGAGCCAGAAATGAGCTCAACACTGTATTTGATGGCCCCAAGTTCCGGACAATCAAAACTCAAAAAACGCTCACTGCAAATCGAAATAACCGCCCCACCGGGGGTTTTTATCTGAAAATTACGGGTGTAGACACCGCTTTTCATGTTCAGTTCTCGTCTAAAACTCAAAACTTCTGCCGTGTACAAATCCAGTGGGGCCTGATCGATGATCACCTCGATACCGATCCAATTCGGGGCATTGAGCACTTTGGCAAAGTACTCTGGATAGCCATTTTTCCACCACCCCACACGGGTTTTGTCCGGATAATAGACCCCAGCGATATAACTGCCCTGAAAGCTCGGTCCACTGTAATGTTCTTCAAAATTAGCGCGCTGACCCATGGCTCCATTTCCCAGAGAAAATAGACTCTCTGAGGCTTCCACGTTTTTAGGATCAAAACCTTCTTCTATGAGACTCCAAGGGTCCGGTTTGATGTAATTGATGTTCATTGACCGTTGATTAATTGTTTTAAAAGCGCATCGTCTATGACGGTAAAATTAGGGAAGACCGCATCGGCATGACCCAAATGAGTGGGCTGTCCGATCCCGATGGCCATCATGCCTGCAGCATGAGCGGCCTCTATCCCTGCTGCGGCATCTTCAAAGACCACACAGGCCTCAGGACTGATGCCCAATGCCTCTGCACCTTGCAGAAAAACCTCTGGATCAGGTTTGGCTTTGGACACATTGGTGCCGTCGACCACCGCATCGAAATAGGGCGTCAAAGCGACTTTGTTCAATATTGGGCGGGCATTTTTACTGGCTGAACCCAGAGCAATTTTACACCCCATTGCTTTGAACTGCTCAATCACCCGAAGGACATCTGGCAGTTGTTCGGACTCATCCATGTCCCTTATCAAACTTAGATAGCGCTCATTTTTTTCTTTGAGCAAGCGCTCAAAAAGTTCAGAGCTAATGTTGGCCTTATTCCAAGACAAAATAAGTTCAAGGCTTCTGACGCGACTCACACCCTTGAGCTGCTCATTGTCTGCGGCAGTAAAGGTCCAACCCTGACTTTGGGCCAGTTGCTGCCAGGCGATAAAGTGATATTTTGCCGTATCAACAATGACTCCGTCTAAATCAAATATGACCCCCAGTTTCTTTGTCCTGCTCATGATTCGGTGACTTACAAAATTACTCTGGTGAGGCCTCCTTGGTTTTGTATTGATTCAGGCCCTGCTGCAACCAATCGGCGTACTCATCGACATCTGGAGTATAACCCACCGGTTTATTGAGTAAGTTCAAATCCTGATCCAGCAGGATGTAATAGGGCTGTGAATTGTTTTTAAAATTAATGGTCTGGAACGTAGCCCACTTATCCCCTACAGTTTTGAGCTGTTTAATGCGACCGTTAGGTTGGGCATAACTGAACTGCTGATCTTCACTCAGAGGCTTTCTGTCGTCCACATAAAGGGAGACCAAAACATAATCCTCAGATAAAAGTGAAAACACTTCTGGGGTGCTCCAAACCTGCTCTTCCATCTTACGGCAATTAACGCAGGCCCAGCCGGTAAAATCAATCATTAGTGGTTTTCCGGAGGCTTTGGCAGCGGCCATCCCCTGATCAAAATCTTTATAGGCTTCGAGGCCTAATGGAGCACTGGTTCCCTTATCGTAATAACTGTAAAACAAGGGCGGTGGAAACCCACTGAGCAATTTTAAATTCGCTGCGGGGGTGTTGGTGAGTCCCGGCGCCAAATAAATAAAGGCTGCAACACTGAGCAAACCAAAGGTCCAGTTGCCCTTGGAAATTTTTTGACCCTTCGGTCCATCATGAGGAAAGCGAATGAATCCAAAAAGATAAAGGGCAATCCCAGCCGCACATACCATCCATATTCCAATAAACAGCTCGCGCTTGATCAATCCCCAATGCTCCACCAAATC
>WTIY01000033.1 GCA_011525065.1 Flavobacteriales bacterium | reverse complement strand
CCTCCAAATGGGACATCATCGAGGCGGGGCTTAAAGTAGTGCAGGGTAAAGGCGTGGTAAATTCCATCAGTCTTAAAGAAGGTGAAGCCGTCTTTTTAACCCAGGCCAAAAAAATCAAACGTTACGGGGCCGCGGTAATCGTTATGGCTTTTGACGAAAAAGGTCAGGCCGATAATTTGCAGCGGCGCATAGAGATTTGTGAGCGCTCTTATAAGCTACTCACTCAGCGCATCGGTTTTGCGCCCCAGGACATCATCTTTGATCCCAATATTTTTCCTGTGGCCACAGGGATGGAGGAGCACCGCCGTAACGCTTTGGATTTCTTTCAGGCCACACAATGGATTAGAGAAAACCTGCCCCATGCCCATGTTAGTGGCGGGGTCAGTAATGTTTCCTTTTCATTTCGGGGCAACAATAAAGTGCGTGAGGCCATGCACGCCGCTTTTTTATACCATGGGATCAAACACGGCATGACCATGGGGATTGTGAATCCCACCATGCTTCAGGTCTACGATACGGTAGAACCTGAGCTCTTGACATATGTCGAGGACGTGCTTTTGGACCGTCATCCAGAGGCTACCGAGCGACTTTTGGAATACTCCCAAGGACTCACTCAAGATGTCACCACCACCAGTAAAAAACTGCTTTGGCGCGAACAGCCCCTGCAAGAGCGCATCACTCATGCCTTAGTTAATGGTATCGATGCCTTTGTTGATGAGGACATGGAACAAGCTAGGCAGTCGGTGTCCAGACCACTCGAGGTCATCGAAGGGTATCTGATGAACGGCATGAATGTGGTGGGGGATCTCTTTGGTTCAGGCAAAATGTTTTTACCCCAAGTAGTCAAATCGGCCCGGGTGATGAAAAAATCAGTGGCCTACTTACTACCTTTTATCGAGGCTGAAAAATCCTCGACTAAAAGCACCGCCGGTAAAATCCTAATGGCCACCGTAAAAGGAGACGTACATGATATCGGTAAAAATATCGTGAGTGTGGTTTTGGGTTGTAACAACTACGAGATTGTAGACCTCGGGGTTATGGTTCCTCCAGAAAAAATAATCGAAACCGCGGTCCGCGAGCAGGTAGACGTCATCGGGCTTTCAGGGCTGATTACTCCTTCACTGGATGAAATGATTTATATCGCTCAAGAGCTAAAGCGCAGAGACATTCATATTCCACTGATGATCGGTGGGGCCACGACCTCAAAAGCGCATACGGCTGTAAAAATAGCCCCAGAGCTGGAATCCTCTGTGGTACATGTCAATGATGCCTCCAGAGCGGTTACTGTGGCCAGCAGTCTGATTAATCCCCAGCTCAAACAAGACTATGTGGCCCAAATCAAACAAGAATACGACGATTTTCGCGCTGCGTTTTTAGCCCGCCAGAAAATAAAAGATTATTTGACCCTAGAGCAGGCTAGAGCCAATGCCCTGGAGATCGATTGGACCCAAAGCGAGATCACCACTCCAAATACACTCGGGGTTCAAGTGATTCAGGCTCAATGGCTACAAGAGTTAGTGCCCTATATCGATTGGTCTCCATTTTTTAGGGCTTGGGATTTACACGGTCGTTTTCCACAAATCCTTGAGGATGAAGTGGTGGGGACTCAGGCCAAAGAGCTTTACCGCGACGCTCAAATCATGCTGGAGCAGATCATTACTCAGGGATGGTTTCAGGCCAAAGCCGTCTTTGGGCTATTCCCGGCCTATAGTCAGGGCGATGATATAGTGGTTGTAGACCCGCAAAAGACCGAAAGGGAAGCCGTGACTTTTAGAACCTTGCGTCAGCAGGGTAAAAAGCGCTCTGGGGTACCTAATCTGGCCCTAAGTGATTTTATTTGCCCTAAATCAGCCGGTTTACAAGACCATATTGGCGCTTTTTGTGTGACCACAGGCTTTGGCGTAGATGAGCGCGCAAAAGCTTATGAAAAGGCCCTAGATGACTATAATGCCATCATGGTCAAGGCATTAGCTGATCGTTTGGCCGAGGCCTATGCCGAGTACTTGCACAAACAGGTACGCACCAAACATTGGGGCTATGCCCAAGACGAGACCCTAAATAATGATGCCCTGATTAAAGAAGAGTATCGCGGGATTCGCCCAGCGCCTGGTTATCCTGCTTGTCCGGATCACCTTGAGAAAGACAGCATTTGGTCTCTTTTACAAGTTGAGCAAAACATTGGCGTAAGTCTTACGGAGTCTAAGGC
>WTIY01000047.1 GCA_011525065.1 Flavobacteriales bacterium | reverse complement strand
GAGAAGGACGATAAACGGATTTCAAATGATCGTAATCACCAGATTTTTGATTGGCATTCTCAATGATGAAGCCAATTGGGCCTCCGGTGGTTTTACCCTGGTATATCCCCGACAAAAACTGGACCTGGTCTGGTTCTTTGCGTTGAGTGACAATGGCCGATTGCCCAGGTTTTCTTCTGGAAAGCTCAAAATTAATGGCCTCAATGTCTAGGACCATACCCGCGGGACAGCCGGACAAAACACCGCCCATGGCCCGACCATGAGACTCGCCAAAAGTACTCAAGCTTAAAAGGGATCCAAAGACTGCTCCTGCCATTTTTTGCTGTTTTAACAAATGTAGACCATTGGTTGCAAAATAAAAAAGAATCACGGGCAATTAAGCCATTACCCGCGCAATGCCCAACGCAGGGCGGTGATTGGATGTACTGCCGTCTTGTGCGCTCCATCCCTGATTTGATGACGACATGAGGTGCCATTAGCCACAATAACCGTATCCTTTTCGGCACGCCTGACCGCAGGAAGCAACTGAAGTTCTGCCATTTTTTGACTGACCGAGTAATGTTGTTTTTCAAAACCAAAACTGCCGGCCATACCACAGCACCCAGAAGGAATTAACCTAGGCGAATAACCCTTAGGAAAATTCAACAAATCAAAAGTATCTTTCACCGAACCCAAAGACTTTTGATGACAATGTAAATGCAGTTTCAAGGTCAAAGGTTCATGAGAAAATTGTGCTTCACTAATCAAGCCTTGTCGCATTTGTTGGACCAAAAACTCCTCGACTAGTTGTGCTTTTTGACTGATTTTTTGAGCGAGAACTTGGTCACTGGCCAATCTTATATACTCATCCCTTAGACCGTATAGCGCCGAGGGTTCAATCCCCAATACAGGCCCATCTTGGCAGTGATGTTCAAAATAACTGAGATTGTTATCAATAATGCTTTTGGCTCGGTCTAAATAACCCTTACTGAGCAAAGCACGAGCACTGTTCAGGCCTGTAATGCACTCTAACTCATAACCCAGACTCGATAGTAATTTCTGGGCGTCTAAAGCAATTTCAGGCTCTAAATAATCGCTGAATTCATCCACCCACAGGTATACCCTACCCAGGTGTTTTGCCGGTTGATCAGCGGACTGCTTAGGTTTCCCTGATGGATCGAGCAATGATGGAAGATAAAAAGAATGTGGCTGACGCCGTCTCCAGCCATTTTTTATGATTGTTTGAGTGAAAGAACGTCTGGGAAATTTTGGCAGACTGCGCTGGGGTGCAATTTGATATTTTTTCTTTACAAGACCACCTATAAATGATGTATTGACTACCCCCCTGATCCAAGAAGGCAAACGCATGAGTGTACGATAATGCAAACTGCTGTGACCAAAAAACCAATCATGGCCCTTGGACAAGCCTTGTTTACGTCTTTGAAAGAGCAGTTCAGATTTGACCGTAGCCATATCAACCTTACTGGGACATTCATTGTGGCAGGCCTTGCAGCCCAC
Organism: Flavobacteriales bacterium; assembly: GCA_011525065.1. Taxonomy (GTDB): domain Bacteria; phylum Bacteroidota; class Bacteroidia; order Flavobacteriales; family Flavobacteriaceae; genus BACL21. Next base: position 6,759 of record WTIY01000047.1, on the reverse strand, counting down.
ACAAAGGTCAAAGGCTTGGGCTAAGGCCTCACTTGACCAGCGCTCGGCATCTGTAGTAGGAGAACTCAAAACCTCTCTCAAAACATTGGCTCGGGCCCTTGTGGTATCCCGTTCGTTTTTTGTGGCCTGATAGCTGGGGCACAGCATACCGCCATGCTCATGACTGTTTCGGCAATCGCCGCTGCCATTGCACTGCTCACTGAGGCGCAAAATTCCCTCTTCTTTTGAAAAGTCGTATTTGGTTTTGACTGCCGGTGTGGATTTCGTTTGATGCGCGCGCAGACGCTCATCCATAGACCATGGATCCACAATTTTACCTGGGTTCATTAGTCCTTGAGGATCAAATACGGATTTTATGTTTTTAAGCCGCGCGTAATTTTGCTCACCGATTTGCTCAATAATGAATTCAGAGCGCACGATACCGTCTCCATGTTCCCCACTGAGCGAACCCCTGTATCTTTTTACAAGTGCACTAACTGCAGTAGTGATTGCTCTAAAATCTTGTACATCAGCCGTATCTTTTAGATTGAGAATTGGCCTCAAATGGAGTTCACCCGCACCAGCATGGGCGTAATACACAGACTTTTGATTGAATTCGTCCATAATTGCCGAGAATTCTCGAATAAATTCAGGTAAATCCTGAAGATCTACTGCCGTGTCCTCGATGCAGGCCACGGCCTTTTTATCACCGACCATGGCCCCCAAGAGTCCAAGACCAGCGGTCCTTAATTTTATGGCCTTCTCGATGTCTTTGCCATAGAGTACTTGAAGGTCATAGGCCCGCTTTTGAGCCTTTAAATCACTTAAAATTGAATCGACCTGTGCCTTTAACCCCGCTTGATCTTCATCCCTGAGTTCACAAAACAAAACCGCTTTTGGTTCGTCTTTGACAAAAAAACGATAACTGTTGTAGAGCGCATTGGATTTAGTACAATCTAAAACCACATCGTCCATGAGTTCGCAGGTGTACAAATCGTGATTCATGGCCGTAACAACATCGTTCATGCAGTCATTAAGTTCACGGTATTGAAGCACCACTAATGCATTATGTGACGGCGGCAAGACATCCAGCTTAAGTGTAATGGCCGTACTGAACATGAGTGTACCCTCGCTACCACAAATTAGCGGCAGCAGATTTAAATCCTCTGCACTTATGGGTGTTTGTGTCTTATTTCTTGGTCCCGATGCATGAAATTCATGCCATTGATCAGCCAAAAGATCTAAGGTATAACCTGTATTTCTGCGATGAATGCTCGCACGTGGATAAGCACTTTTTATTTCTTCACGCACCACAGGATCCGTAAGTTCATTAAAAATGGCCGCTTTGAGACTTTTAACGGCCTTTAGATCCGCAGCATGCTCAATGGGTTCTTGTCCCCCTTCGACCCACTCATTATCTGTAGCATCACACATCTTTTGCGGGCTACCACTTTGTGTTTCCAAGCCAAAATGAACGGGGGTGCCGTCCACCATAAAACCAGAAAGCCCAACCAGTTTATCGCGAGTTACCCCGTATTTAATCGAGGTGGTCCCACTGCTGTTGTTGCCCACCATACCGCCAATGGTACAACGGCTCGAGGTGGAGGTATTGGGGCCAAAAAACAGACCATGCGGGGCCAAAAAACGATTTAAATCATCACGTACCACACCAGGTTGAACGGTGATTGTTTTGCCCTTTTGGTCAAAGGATAAAATTTGATTCATGTGTTTGGAAACATCCACCACTACACCATTGCTAACACACTGACCCGCTAAAGAGGTACCCGCTGCTCTTGGTGTTAATGATATTCCATGATCACTGCACCATTTCAGGGTTTTTTGAACGTCTGAGTCATTCTTGGGATAAATCACCGCTAAAGGCCGCTGGCGATAAACAGAGGCATCTGTGGCATACATCATTAAATGCAAGTCATCTTGATGGCCACTGCCTGCTAATTGAGCAAAAAGCATTTCAAATTCTGCGGCTAACTCCATGGGTTAAAGTTAACCAATTTCATATCGAGCGATGAAGCCATAAAATGGTTATTTTTACCTCATGAGGAAATATTTATTCTGTTTGGGGCTTTTTCTAAGTACTGTGGGTTTTATCCAGGCACAAAGCATGCCCAATCACGCATTAGGCTTAAGATTTGGGGACAATGGTGGCGTAGGTCCTGAATTGTCTTACCAACAAGCCATCAGTGAATTGACACGTTATCAAGTTGATTTTGGCTGGAGAAGTCGACGTTTTGACCAAGGGCGTGAGCAACGCATTAAACTCTCAGGAGGATATCAATGGATCCGAATACTCGATGGACAGTTTCAATATTACTACGGCGCAGGAACGGGTTTGCTCTATCAAAGCTATCGCAATGACAGCTCGAGCAACTATGCTAATCAAGAAAGCAGTACCAACCTCATTTTATCGGGAATTTTAGGTGTAGAATATACTGGAATAGAGATTCTTTACGGTTATCCCCTCCACTTGGGGCTTGATATTCGACCAGAATATGGTTTAGGGGGTTATTATGACCGGCTAATTTTTGATGTCGCTCTGGCCCTAAGATTCAGTTTTTGATCAACAGATTTGATAAAAAATTTAAGCTTGAGCAAGGCCCTTCTTTTCTAGCTATTTCCACAGACAATAAACCCAATCAACAATCAGGACGCGCTCTGTCGATGTTCTTGTAGGGTTTTTTCATACAGCGCTTCGTAACGGGGAACCACCAGATCAATGGCAAACTTTTGGGCCTGTTCTCTAGCCTGGTCCTTAAAGCGTTCGAGCGTTGGCTCATCGTTTAAAATACTCAGGGCGTAATTGGCCATGGCGTGAATGTCTCCGACTTCGGCTAAATAGCCACTTTCGCCATGTATGTTAACTTCAGGCAGGCCGCCCACATTGGAGGATATGACTGGTACTCGGCACGCCATTGCCTCAAGTGCCGCTAGACCAAAGCTCTCAATTTCAGAGGGCAACAAAAACAAATCTGTCGAACAAAGAATTTTATGCACCTCTTCACTGTTGCCCATGAACTGAACTTTTGATTTTAAGTTAAGTTTTTCAATGAGTCTTCTGGCTGGATTTTTATCCGGACCATCGCCGACAATAATCAGTCGTGACGGACATTCCCTTTGAATACGGTCAAAAATATCGATCACATCCAACAGTCGTTTTACAGGGCGTAAATTACTCACATGGGTAATGATTCGTTCATGTGGTTCAGCCATTGCACTGCGCTCGCAAGGACCGTCTTGATTTCCCATTTTGCTCAGATCAATGAAGTTCGGAATCACCTCAATGGGTTTTTTAATCGAGAAATGGGTCAAGGTATCGCGTCTCAAACTCTCAGAAACTGAAGTCACGGCATTACTGTTGTTGATGCTGAATGTCACTGCAGGTTTGTAAAATGGATGATTCCCCACTAGGGTAATGTCTGTACCGTGTAAGGTCGTCACCATAGGAATACTAATGCCCTCCTCCAGTAACATCTGTTGAGCCATATAGCCTGCATAGGCATGAGGTATGGCGTAATGCACGTGCAGCAATTCTATCTTGTGGGCTTTAACTACATTTACCAGTTTGCTGGACAAAGCCAATTCATAGGGTTGGTAACGAAATAAGGGATAATCTGGCACGGCAACCTCATGAAAATGAACATGATGGGACAATAACGCGAGTTTGACCGGCTGGCGATAGGTCACAAAATGCACTTGATGCCCCATGTCTGCCAGTGCAATGCCGAGTTCTGTGGCCAAAACACCACTACCGCCGAAGGTTGGATAACAAACAATTGCAATATTCATAAGCCTTTTGACTGACACAAAACTTCACAGGCACCGATTCACCTTATAAGCCCCAATAAACACAAATCAAAAAAATTGACTTTTCGCGACTAGTCCATTATGGCTTGATAAATAGCCGCCTGTATTTCAGTTCTCAGACTACTCTCAATCAACGCTCGATTTTCTGCCGTTGGGTAAGTTCTGTTGGACAAAAATACATAAACCAAATCAGCTTCTGGGTCCGCCCAGGCGAAAGTTCCAGTAAATCCACTGTGCCCAAAACTGGTCATAGAAACACATCCACAGGTCGGACCGTCCTCCTCTAGCTGTGGTTTGTCAAACCCCACTCCTCTTCGAACCTCATCCTGACAGAAATGACAGGTATTAAAGTCATTTAGTGTCTCTGGTGACAAGTACTGTTTGTCGTCATAGGTCCCCTGCCAAAGGTACATGTGCATCATTTTGGCCACATCCATGGCGTTGGCAAAAAGACCAGCGTGACCGCCGACACCCCCTAACATGGCCGCACCGGGATCATGAACGTAACCGTGGACGGTTTGCTGCCTAAAATAATCGTCTACCTCTGAAGGGACAATCTCTTGAAGTTTTGCTTTCTTTTGCGGTAAATAGCCCATGGTAGAAAGCCCCATAGGAAGATAGAATTCTTGCTCAACCAATTCATTTAATCCTTTTTGTTTTCGATTTTCTAAATAAACTTGGAGCAAATAGTAGGGCAAATCACTGTATTTGTAGATCACCTCAGGCAACAACTCACTGTCTTTAATCTGATTGATGATGCTGTCTCTAAAATCTTTTCTGAGGTACAATTCATTGGCCACCGGCACATCGTAAACCCAGGTCATCAGGGAATCTTCCTGGATGGTTTGAACCTCGGTCTCGGGACGATCCCTGTAATACGCCGCCAAAGGCATTTTACTGACGGAGTCCACAGTTTGTCGGTAATATGGGATCCAGGCTTGAAAACCAGCATAGTGCGACAACATGCGTAATATACTGATGCTGTCCTTATTGCTCTGCTTAAATTCTGGTAGTAGCTCGCCAATATTTGTATTCATGCTTATTTCTCCATCATCAAAGGCCCTCATAACCATGGGAAGTGTGGCTAATATTTTGGTCAAAGAGGCCAAATCATATCGATCTTTATGCCTTACTATTTGGGTGCTGTCGTAGGTGTGATACCCCACTGAGCGCCGATAGACGACTTGACCTTTTCTGGCAATTAAAACTTGAGCTCCCGGAAACATTTTTTGATTTAAACCCAGCGTCAACAGGCTATCCACCTTTTTAAGCTGTACAGAAGAAAGGCCCACTCCCTCCGGTACGCCGTATTTCAATAGGCGTTTTTTAGCGGTACTGAGTCCATGGCCCTGTGGCCATTGATTGAGATCTACCGGTAATTGTCCTTTGGCATCGATGGCACCAAAAATCAATTCAGCCGCAGCTTTTTGACCAAAGAAACTATTTTGATAAGCCATGATGATGGACTGTATATTTTTTGTGCTGTCCAAAGAATTTAACAGGTAGGGTTTTCCAAAAACCGTGAGCACAGTTTGATGAATTCGTGCAATTTCATTGATCCATACCCGCTCTTGATTTCCTAGCTTATGCGATTTCCATGGGTTGTCGTTATTCATGTGCAAGCCGACAATAACCTGATCAAAGCCCTCGAGCTGCGCCAAACAGTCATCTAATCGATCGGCCTTGATTAGCGTGATCTCTTTATACGTCTGAAGCTGATCATAAAAGTCATCACCCGAAGATTCACCGAGAGGTAAATAAGCGACTCTCACGTCATTATTGACCGAAAGCGGCATCAGATTATCCTTGTTCTTCAAAACGGTCATGGCCTCCTCCATGAGCCTTAAATGAAGTGCGTCATCTTCAGAGCGATTCAAATCTTCCACTAAATGCTTTGTCTTAACAGCTGTCTGACTGTGGGCCCCTAACTTGTATTTTGCCTTCAATACTTTGATGACCGAATGCCGTAATCTTTGTTCAGTCAATTCTTTACTGCGATAGGCACTGGTCAGTCGGTTAACTGTGGCCGGAATGTCTTTTGGAATTAATAACACATCGTTGCCCGCTTCTAATGAGGCCATAGCGATGTCGGATGGATTTTTGAAATCGGCCACACCACTCATGTTTAATGCGTCGGTAAATACGAGCCCTCGAAAACCCATGTCCTCCTGCAGCAAATTAGTCACTACTGCTTTGGACAAAGACGTGGGCCAGCCTCTTTTTCTGGTGAGTTTAGGCACATTTAAGTGTGCTACCATAACACTTCCCATGCCCTGCTCGATTAAGGGGCCATAAGGATACAGTTCGACAGACTTCAGGCGTTTTCGATCAAAATTTAAGGTGGGCAAAGTCTTATGCGAATCACTGTCGGTATCGCCATGCCCGGGAAAGTGTTTTGCATTCGCCATAATTCCGGCTGACATCATGCCCTGCATAAAGGACAATGAGGCTGCAGTGACCCGATCAACATCAGAACCAAAAGATCGATTTCCAATGATGGGATTCTTGGGATTGGTATTCAAATCAACCACAGGCGCAAAATTGATGTGTACGCCCATCCTGCGCAAATGTCCTCCAATATGAACGCCTGTCTCACGGATCAAATCAGTGTTTTGAATGGCTCCAAGCGTCATGTTCCACGGAAAGGCATAAGTAGAATCCAATCGCATGGCCAGACCCCATTCGGCATCCATGGCTACAAGCAAAGGCACACTCGCCTTTTTTTGAAAGGCATTGAGCCATTGTGCTTGACGCATAGGACCGCCTTTAGAGAAAATAATACCCCCGATGTGATGGTCAGCGACAAGGGCCTCTAATTTTTTAAGTTTTTCTGGGCCCTCCTGGGAAAAAGCGTCCAGCATGATGAGTTGACCAATCTTTTGTTCTAGCGACAAGGACGCATAAACGCTATCGACCCATTGTTTTTGTCCCATAGGGTCGTACTGATCTATCAGGGGG
>WTIY01000090.1 GCA_011525065.1 Flavobacteriales bacterium | reverse complement strand
GATCAGGGGTCCGAATGATTTGACGGACCAAATGGGGTACTGCCAACCCTACAAAAGCAATGGGACCCGCAAATGCTGTAATGCTGCCGGCCAAAACACTTGTGGAAAGAACAATCAATAAGGTGCTTTGTTTTACAGAAACACCCAGGCTAGCCGCATAGCCAGGACCCAAGAGCATGGCGTTCATCACTTTAATGCCGCGAATGGCTAAAATTAGCCCTAAAAGGCAACAGAACAACAAAATCAAAATACCCGTCCAGCTCAAATGACCTAAACCGCCAAAGGACCAAAAAATAAATCTTTGTAAGGCCTCAGCACGGCTGAAGTAGCTCAACACGCTCACAACAGCACCAGTAAGGCTGCCGAACATAAGCCCTATGATTAACAAGGTCATGGGGTCTTTAATCTTATTTGCAGCACCTACAACGGCAAATAAGACCAAAAAACTACCTCCAGCTGAAGCCAGTACCATGGCCCATGGACCAGTCAACACGCTAGCACTCAAACCGGTAATTAGGCCTGACCCAAGAACTAAAAAAGCCACCCCTAGGCTTGCGCCGCTGCTAATCCCCAACACAAATGGTCCGGCCAGCGGATTGCGAAAGAGCGTCTGCATGAGTAATCCTGACACAGACAAACCACCACCTACTAAAATGGCAGTTGTTGCCTTTGGTAAGCGATAGTCGTTTAAAATGAATAGCCAGGATTCTTCAAGAGGGTAATCCGTAAATAGACCGCTGAGGATCGATCCAAAAGGGATGTAAACCGAGCCCAAGCTCAGATTGACCAAAAATGCTAACGGCAATAAAATCAACGGCCACAGTAATTTAGACTTAAGGTAGGTCTTAGCATTCACGGGTCAAGTGGTTTAAAAAAGTTGGTCTGATGCCCTTGTTCCATTAGCTCAGGGTGTAAGATGCTGATAAGATCTGATAGAACCCAATCTGGACGCATCGCCGCTAACTCATAGTATAAAAGCCCCCCTGTCGGACCTTTGGTTTTGCTAAAGGTATAAATCTCTTTGCGTTTAAAGGGAGGAAATTCAGCATAAACAGGACTACTTTGGGTCATTTGATTGTAGGAGGTGAATTGACCGGGTCCGATCCAGAACTGTGCAGTCTGAGCAAGGCTCAAAATTTGCTCGATGTTCCATTGAAGGCTTCCTGTACCTTGGGTTGATTTCCAGATGTAGTCGCCGTTGGCGTCTTCAATGAATTTGGCGGCCCAACTGTTTCCTTTGGGAGCGTACCAGACATCCTTGTACAAGGCTCCGCTAATGACTTTAGGCTGCGTTTTAGCCCCTACAGCCAAATCTTTTAACTTAACGTATTCAGACTCGATCTGCCGAAATATGGAGTCCGCCTTGTGTTTTTGATTGAAAAGGGCGCCAAAAACTTTAATCCATTCGGCCTTGCCCAGCGGATGTTGCTCGGTCCAGTCTCCATTATAAATGATTGGAATTCCGGCATCACTAACTTTATCCAAGCCATTCTGGGTTTGGTCAATGGCAAAGGTCATTAGAAGGTCAGGACGTCTTTGAATGAGCAACTCAATATTCAAGGATTCATTTTGCCCCAGCTCCTGGACTAATCCATCATTAATACGCCCTCGCGTGGCAAGAGAGGAGATGTAATCGAGATTGGGAAAGCCCACCAGTGCGTCAGTCTTACCCAGCATCTCCAGGGCTGGTATGTGGGTGGTGGATGTCGCTACGATGGTCTCTATAGGCACCTCAATGATTTGATCAAACCCTTCAGTATGAAACTCTTTTGTGTTTTTTGATACCAAAGCAATTCGATGAAGCGTCGACCCGTTTTGGGGATCGCGCAACTCCAGAATTTGAATGCTGTCGCGGTCCATTAAATAAAATCCTTTGGCATAATGTGCCTGGTCGTCTGCATTCAATTGTAGTGTTTCACTCGACGGTACCTCACCACATGAGGACAGCGCGATAAAACACCAGATTACACTCAAAAAATAGCTCAATCGCATGATCAAAAATAACAGAAATAATACGGTCGGTGAGCAGTTTTACTGTATTTTTGGATTGTCTTTGGTTTTTTTCAATCATTGAGAGAATTAAAAGGGAATCTGGTGCAATTCCAGAACTGTTCCCGCAACTGTAAGCCGTCCTTGTAAAAGGGCCGTCACATGCTTCAACCACTGTGCTTGTCATGGGAAGGGTGGCGTAACGGGTAAGTCAGGAG
>WTIY01000213.1 GCA_011525065.1 Flavobacteriales bacterium | reverse complement strand
GGCCGGGTAATGGGCCTAAAAACAAACACAAAAGGTTTGTATTTTGGTTTTGGGGCCTAGCGATTGCGGGCTTGCTTATGGTCGTGGCGCTTTTTTCCTTTACAGCGGCTGGAGTCTTTGGCCCTTTGCCTGATGAAACCCGTCTGGAAGATCCAGAGAAAGACTTAGCCACCCAAATCGTGTCTTCAGACGGTCAAGTCATCGGTAAATTTTTTACCGAAAACCGCACGCCAGTGAATTTTGATGACTTGCCCCAGCATTTGGTTGAGGCATTGATTGCTACAGAAGACGCACGGTTTTACGAGCACTCGGGAATCGACGGTCGAGGAACGCTTCGGGCTTTGGTTTATCTGGGCGCTCGGGGTGGGGCCAGCACCATCAGTCAACAATTGGCCAAGCAATTTTTTACTGACCAAGTGTCCAGCAATAAATTCGAGCGCGGCATGCAAAAGGTCAAGGAGTGGATCATTGCCACGCGGCTGGAACGGCGATATACTAAGGAAGAAATCATCACCATGTATTTCAACGTATACGATTTCTTAAATCTGGCCATTGGCATTGAATCCGCAGCTCAAATTTATTTCAACAAACAACCTCAAAAGCTGAACATTCAAGAATCGGCCATGCTTGTTGGGATGTTTAAGAATTCGGCCTTGTACAACCCAAAGCGCAACCCCGTTGGGGTCACCAACCGACGAAATGTGGTGCTGAACCAGATGGCCAAATACGATTACATCACTGAGCAGATGCGCGATTCACTTCAGGGATTGCCCCTGGGCTTAGACTTTACGCCTCAAGATCACGATAAAGGGATCGGAACCTATGTTCGCGAATACATTCGCGGATTTGTAAAAAAATGGGCTAGGGCGAATCCTAAACCAGACGGGAGTCTTTGGAATGCCAGCAGCGATGGATTAAAAATATACACCACCTTGAATGCCCAAATGCAAGAATTCGCTGAGGAGGCTGTGGATCAGCACATGAGCCATTTACAAAAGGCTTTTGATGCACAGAACGCCAAAAATCCGACGGCGCCCTTTTTTGAAATAACACCAGAACAAGAAGAATCGATTTACAACTCTGCCATGAAGCGTTCTGATCGCTGGCGAGAAATGAAGCGACAGGGTAAGTCCGAGCAAGAAATTATAGAGAGCTTTAAGCGACCTAGAAAAATGACTGTTTTTAGTCACGCCGGCGATGTGGATACCACCATGACCCCTTTAGATTCGATCAAGTACTACAAGTCTTATCTCAGATCGGCCATGTTGTCCATGGTGCCGCAAACAGGAGAAATACGCGCTTGGGTTGGAGGCATTGATTACAAGAATTTCAAGTACGACATGGTGCGTTATGGTCAACGACAAATCGGATCCACCTTTAAGCCATTTGTTTACGCTACGGCAATAGATCAAATGCACATGTCCCCATGTGATACCCTGCCTAATGCCCCTTATTGTATCCCGCAGGGACGATTTGGTATTCCAGAAGATTGGTGTCCAAAGAATTCAAGCGATGCTTACGGAGGAATGATGAGTTTAAAACAGGCCTTAGCCAGTTCGATCAATACCGTTACTGCCCGTCTCATCGACCGAGTGGGGCCCAAGCCAGTCATTGATTTAGCAGAAAAAATGGGGGTCGCTCCAGGACGTATTCCGCAGGCCCCGTCTATTGCATTGGGAACTCCAGATTTGTCGCTTTATGAGATGGTAGGAGCCTACAGTACTTTTGTCAATGAGGGGGTTTATGTCACGCCGGTTTTGGTCCAGCGTATTGAGGACAAAAACGGCACAATCTTATATGAGCACGTCCCCGAAACCAGGGATGTTTTGAGCCGAGAATCGGCTTACGTTACCCTTAATTTGATGGAGGGGGTCACTGAATCTGGATCGGGAGCACGTTTGAGACACAGCTGGGGCAAGGACAATCCAGTGTACAAAGAGGCCGTAACGGGGTATCCTTATGAATTTGAAAATTCAATTGCCGGAAAGACCGGAACCACTCAAAATAATTCAGACGGATGGTTTATGGGTATGGTCCCAAATTTGGCCACGGGGGTTTGGGTCGGTGGCGAAGACCGATCCACGCATTTTGAGACGACCGCATATGGACAGGGAGCCACTATGGCCTTGCCGATTTGGGCCCTCTACATGAAGCAGTGTTATGCTACACCTGATTTGGGCATTTCAGCTGGGGCATTCCCAAAACCAGAGGTGCT
>WTIY01000124.1 GCA_011525065.1 Flavobacteriales bacterium | reverse complement strand
GACCTCGGGAGGCAGTATCCCAAAAATCGCCACAGAGGATAGCATATAGGTGATTCCTGTAATGCCTAAAGCAATCATTCCGGCTCGACCCACAGTTTTGGCCGCATCACTGGTCTTTCCACTGGCCACGGTAGCCGATTCGAGACCCAAAAAAGCAAAAAGGGTAAGGGTAGTGACCGCCGAAATCGCCTGAAAGTCTGACTGCCCGGATAAATTGTTAAAATTAATCAGGGACCAGTCGATGTAAAAGATCCCAATAAAACCGATGGCCAAGATGGGCAACAATTTCAAAACAGTAGTGACTTTTTGAACCCATGCCACTGTTGTGATTGAATAACCATTAACGGCGGTAAAAAACCAAATGGCCGCCAGACCACAACCAATGGCCAAAGGGGTGTTGGTGTTGATTTCTGGAAAAAATACAGAAAGATAGCCCACAAAAGCCACAGCAATGGCAGCATTGGTGCACCAGATAGACACCCAGTAACCCCAAGCCACTAAAAACCCCCAAAAATCACCTAGAATGTTTTTGACATAGGCATAGGGCCCGCCGATCGTGTCAGGCATTCTTTGACTGAGCCACCGAAAAACAAGGGTAAAAAGTAGCGCCCCGACGGCAGAATAAACCCAGCCCAATAGCCCAATCCCGCCAAAGGCGGCCAGGGTTGCTGGCAAGAGAAAAATCCCTGAGCCGATCATGTTCCCAGTAACTAAAGCCGTACTCGACCAGAGCCCAATTTTTTTCAAACTTTATGGTTTTAAAAATTCACTTTAGCATATTTTGGTGCGCCGATCCCTTTTGAAGGCTAAAAATCCTACAATCAGGACACAATCTAAGTAAGTTCGGGTCATATTAAAGCAATTGTCCCAAATGTTTTTGAAAAAAGGCCGCGCTTTCCGCCACACTGCTCATGGAATCCTGAGCGAAATTACCCCCCTGCTCAATATAGTGGTGCTTTAAGCCGGCGCGATCGGGGTCCGGCATCAACTTTACATAATCAATCGAGCCATTTCCAAGCTCGGTGTAGTCTTGGGTGACTTTATCCATGTCTTTAATGTGCCACAGCGGAAAACGTCCAGGGGCAAGTTCAATCACCTCTTCTGGGGTAAACTTTCCAGCGCGCATGACCCAATAAAAATCCACTTCCAGCTGAACCGCATCGGGATCGGTCTGATCAATCACGTGCTTATACGGCATAAATCCATCAAAATCCTCAAAATCGTAACCAAAATTGTGATAAGCAAAGCCCATATTTGCCGCTTTGGTTCGTTCCCCGATGATGCTTAACTGCTGAACCAGTTGCTTAAACCCTTCTGGATTACGCGAACCCTCGGGCATAATCGGCCAAACTACATACGAATCACCCAATCGTGCAGCCCCCTCAATACAAGAATCGGTATAAGCCAATAAATCCTCTTTTGGGGACCATAAATAATTGGCAAAATCATAATGCCCACTGCTTGTTTTTAATTCTAAATCCTGTAAACGCGACTTAAATTCCTCTGGCGCCATTCCGTAATACGTTTTTTGCAGCGCATCATAACCATAGGACTCAAAATCGGTGTAACCCATGGATTTAAGCGTCCTTAATGTTCCCAGAGCATCGCGCTCCATAGCATCTCGAACAGTGAATAACTGCAGCCCCATTGGGCTTGTTTTTTTGGGATTGTTCTTCATACACGATATAGGCATGAGGCTGAAAGCGGCAAAAGCACCTGAATACTTAACAAAAGCTCTTCTGTTCATGGAATTTTTTTTCAAATTAGTTAAGTTTACTTTACTTTATTTAAGTTAAGCTCACTTTACATTTTATATGTAAAGTTTATTTTACTTCATCAAAAAAAATAGATGTAAAGTATTTTTTACTTAATTTTGCTGATAAACTACTTAAAGTTACAACAATTCAGCCGAAAAACGCATGATTTTTAGACATCGGGTAAAAGAATACCGCTTGAACAAGAAATGGTCACAAAAACAGCTTGCCCAACACGTTAACGTCAGCAGGCAAACCATCATTTCCATAGAAAGCTACCGCTACAATCCCAGTCTGGAACTGGGCATGAAACTAGCCTTTGTCCTAGAGGTGCCCATCGATCAGTTGTTTTACTTTGACTTCGTATAATTTAGTCAAGACATCATTCGATTGGCTTAAAAAACACCCTTTACCCCCTGTCAGGATTAATTTTCCTTGAGCATTTAACTATTTCTTTACCTTTA
>WTIY01000253.1 GCA_011525065.1 Flavobacteriales bacterium | reverse complement strand
GCAGTCTTAGTGGCTTTGGGAGTTCAGCTGTGCACCATTGAGCGCCAAAATGAACTTTTTAAGAAGTCTTCTTTACTGTTAGGAAAAATGGGATTAAAGCCCAAAAAAATGATTTTCGGCGATGGATATAATGGGTATGCTGAACGGGCGCCATATGACGGAATTATTGTGACGGCGGGCGCTCCATTTGTTCCTAAACCCCTGATGGCTCAGTTAAAAATCGGTGGACGATTGGTCATTCCTCTTGGAGAAAAGGAGCAAATAATGACTGTTCTGGTCCGTGTCTCTGAAAAGAAATTCGACAAACATACCTACGGTCCATGCAAGTTTGTTCCCTTGTTAGCTGACAAAAATTAATCCACAACGGCTAAAACAATTGCCCCTAGAGCCTTGACGACTTGAGCGGGATAAAGACCCAGTTCTGGGGCTCCCTCGCAAAGGTGAACGTATCGCAGGTTTTGGTTACCCTTTAATTTTTTGATCAGACTCATGACTTCCATGAGACCCAATCCGACAGGGCTTTGGGCACTGCTTCCCATATCGGCCAAGACGTCCATATCGAGCTCAAGCCCAAAATCCTTTTGGATTAAATCAGCACACCACGACTCTAGCCTTGCATCCATGTGCTGTGTTGCGGTAGACCACCATTGATCCAAGGTTAAACAGGTGATTTTAGCATTGTTTTGATGCATAAAATCGGCAAGGGCCTTAGATAGGGTGTTTTTATGCAGGCCAAATATTCCATACCGATCCAGCGCCTCGCAACGCATTGCTCTATAAAATCCATTACCGCTGTGCCGGTAAGCATCTTGGCGAAGGTCCGTGTGGGCATCGATATTCAAACAGTTTATCGGGTGATTTAAAGCTTCGGCACAGCCCTTGATTAGCGGTAGGGCATTGTTGTGTCCGCCGCCGATGACTATTGGAATTTTCCCTTTGTCAATAATGGTCTGGATCACCGATTGCACGCGTTGGTCCAAGGTTTTGATCAGTTGATCAAATCGCTTTTGATCGTTGTTATTTTGCCAATTTAGAGGTTGACTTTTCTCCATGAGATCGTCACACTGGACTGTTCCCAAAATGGCCAATTGATTTGAATCGAAATCATGAGGAAGGGGTAAGGACAAAAAGTAGTTCAAGAAAGCCTTCCAAGCCTTGTGGGTCCCTGATCTTCCGCCATTGGCGCGAACACCAATATCTTCAGGAATCCCGAGCAAGACATACTTTGATGTGCTACGTTCGAAATTGTTTTGGTCCGAAATGAATTCAAGGGATTCCCCCAATTTGCGTTCTCCATCTCTGAGTTTAGTCATGCTGGCAATGGACTCAGCATCAAAATGAAGTAAATCATTCATATTACTTGCCCGTTAATCATGACTTTATCCACCATATTTTCGCCAAAATTATAGGCCATATGGCTATAATCTTCCATGGGCTGAGTGATAATTAAACTGGCTACTTTACCTCGAGTAATCGATCCATGAGTGGCGTCCAGACCCATGGCATAAGCACCGTTTATGGTCGCGGCATTGACCGCCTCCGCAGGAGTCATTTTCATGCGCATACAGGCCAGAGAGACCACTAAATTCATATTGCCCGATGGGGCAGAGCCTGGGTTAAAGTCTGTGGCTAGAGCCAAAGGCAGTCCATGATCGATTATGGTTCGGGCTGGAGTAAAAGGGATGTCCAAAAATAGAGAACAGCCAGGAAGCGCCACAGGCATAGTTTGACTGTCCATTAGGGCATTGAGGTCTGATTCATTGAGTTGTTCCAAGTGATCTACACTAAGCGCATTCATAGCGACTCCAAGCGCTACACCGCCAAAAGCATTAAATTGATTGACGTGAATTTTTCCTCGCAACCCATAGGTCTGAGCCACGCTTAAGATTCGCTTGGTGTCTTCCAAATCGAAATAGCCTTTTTCACAGAATACATCGACATAATCGGCGAGCTCAGATGAAGCGATTTCAGGAATCATATCTTGACAGACTAAATCGACATAAGCTTCTTTATTGTTTTCAAAGGGTTCGGGTAGGGCATGAGCCCCCAAAAAGGTAGTTTTAATGGCCAATGGATGCTCTTGCTGCAGTCGTCTTGCCACGCGAAGCATTTTCTTCTCCCCTTGGAGCGTTAGGCCGTAACCACTTTTAATTTCTATGGCTCCGGTCCCCATTTTAGCACATTTTAAAAGGCGCTGCTCAGCCTGTTTAAAAAGATGATCT
>WTIY01000197.1 GCA_011525065.1 Flavobacteriales bacterium | reverse complement strand
GAATATTTGGATTATTACGGCGGACCAGGAGTCCAACACATTGCGGTAGCGACAGACGATATTGTCGCCACGGTTTCTGCCATGCGCTCTCGAGGCGTTGAATTTCTTTATGTGCCAGAGACGTATTATGACGACTTACTCGAACGCGTGGGGAAAATTGACGAAGACATATCGGTGCTTAAAAAACACGGGATTTTAATCGACCGCGATGAAGAGGGCTACTTGTTGCAGTTATTTACAAAGCCCGTGGTGGATCGCCCCACGCTCTTTTTTGAAATCATTCAGCGAAAAGGAGCACAGAGCTTTGGTAAGGGGAATTTTAAAGCCTTGTTTGAAGCCATAGAGCGGGAGCAAGAGGCCCGTGGAACATTGTAATGAATGGGCATTGGAAGTAAACCCAGCTTGATCGATAAATCTGCTATGAAAAAGGTTTTGACACGCACGTTAATGATGGGACTTTTATGGATCCCCTTGTGTTTGGTCTCTGTCCTCAGCGCCCAGGAACTCGAGCCTGCCTATGGCCAAGGTGAGTGGTGTAAATTTCGTGTTCATTATGGTTTTGTCACTGCTGGATTTGCCTCGATAAAAGTCGATGCAGCCACCTTGGACAACAAACCCGTTTATCACGTTAAAGGCCAAGGACACACTACGGGAATTTCCAAATGGTTTTTTTATGTAGAGGATTATTATCAGTCCTATATTGATAGCGAGACTCAAATGCCCTTGAAGTTTATTCGTAAGATTAACGAAGGGGGCTACACAAAGGATGTTCAGATTGATTTCAATCGAGAAGCGAATACAGCCAGAATATGGAATAAAGAAAACGATGTTAAAGTGACGGCCGAAATCACGCCATTGACTCAAGATCTGGTCTCAGCCTTTTATTATTTGCGCAATAATTTAGATGTCGACAAAATTAAAATAGGTGAAACCGTAGATTTAGAGATGTTTTTTGACAAAGAAGGTTATCGCTTTCAGATGAAGTTTTTAGGGCGTGAAGTACTCAAGACGAGATTTGGCAAGGTCAAGACACTGAAGTTTAGGCCCTATGTAGAAGGCGGGCGTGTCTTTAAGGAAAAAGAGAGTGTTACGGTTTGGGTCAGTGATGACAAGAATAAAATTCCGCTCTTAATCAAAGCAGATTTGGCGGTTGGATCGCTGAAGGCCTCCCTACATGAATTTAAGGGACTGAGCCACCCGTTTAAAATTTTAGAATTATAATTATGGCAGACCAAAAAAAACGTCAGAAACTCATCGAGGACCTGCAAGAAAAGTACGATGCCATCGGACAGGATTTAAACACCCATCTTTCGGGCTTGTTACAGCAAGAACCCATGACCTATTGGGATTATATTCAGGTCGACGCGCTCTTGGGCTTGCAAACCAAACGCACGGTTTTTCCTGATGAAATGGTCTTTATCATGTACCACCAAATCAATGAGCTTATCTTTAAAATGATTCTTTGGGAAATTGAGCAGGTGGCTTATCACAAGGCCTTGACCACAAAATTCTTTAGCGAGCGTCTTATGCGTGTATCGAGATATTTTGACCTATTGACTAATTCCTTTGACATCATGACCCAAGGCATGGAGGTCGAGCAATACCTAAAATTCAGGAATTCTTTAGCGCCAGCTTCTGGCTTTCAAAGCGCCCAATACCGCAAAATAGAATTTGCCTCTACAGAGCTCATCAACCTAATAGATGCACGTTTTCGCCAAACCATAGATCGCAACACCTCTTACGAGCATGCTCTTGACCATTTGTATTGGCAAGCCGCAGGGAAGGACCACGAAACGGGTGAGAAAACTTATTTGTTGACGGCTTTTGAAAAGCGATATAGGGACGAATTTGTCGCCTTTACTCAGGAGTACAACACCATTAACTTAGCGGCTAAATTCAAATCACTCCCTAAACAAGATCAAGCTGATCCTGAATTAATCAAGGCCATGCGGCATTACGACTACACGGTCAACATCACCTGGGTCATGGCCCATTACAGAACGGCTAAAAAATATTTAAATCAAGGCAAGACAGAGGCAGCCTCTACCGGTGGAAGTACCTGGGCTAAATACATGCATCCCAAGTATCAAAAACGAATTTTTTTCCCAGAATTGTGGAGTGAGGAAGAACGAGAAAACTGGGGACATGGCCTGTAGAACAATGCAATCTATTTTTTTGAGAATTCGTCTAATTCCAGATCGATTCTATGGCCTTAATTTGGTCTGTGGGGCCTTTTTAATATC
>WTIY01000043.1:4963-8385 GCA_011525065.1 Flavobacteriales bacterium | reverse complement strand
GGCCTGTGAAGGCTCCTCAATTTAGAATCAATAAAATACTGATTTCTTGGTATTTAGAAAACAAGCGTGACCTGCCATGGCGTCGTGATTTAGACCCGTATCGGGTATGGCTTTCAGAAATTATCCTCCAACAGACTCAAGTGGCTCAAGGCTTGCCATATTACGAGAAATTTGTGACGCGCTTTCCTGAGGTGGCACAACTGGCCGATGCTAAGGAAGAAGAAGTCCTCAAACTATGGCAGGGACTTGGATATTATTCTCGAGCCAGAAATTTACATCAAACGGCTCGACGAATTGTCAATGATTATGGCGGGAAGTTTCCTGATCAATTTAAGGATTTACTTAGTTTACAAGGTGTTGGTGTTTATACCGCGAGCGCTATTGCGTCGATTTGTTTCAACAGGCCAAAGGCGGTGGTCGATGGGAATGTGTATAGGGTCTTGAGTCGATTATTTGGGGTGAATGAACCGATTTACCAATCTTCGGGCATCAAACTATTTCAGGAGCTGGCCAATACACAATTAGATGACAATGATCCTGGGACCTACAATCAGGCCATTATGGAATTTGGGGCATTGCAATGCACCCCTAAGCAACCAAAGTGTCACGATTGTCCATTGAACGATCGATGCGTGGCATTGGCCACTGGCCGAATCAGCGAACTTCCTGTTTCGATTAAAAAAGGCAAGATCAAGACCGAGTATTATAATTTTTTGGTCATTGAGGACCGCGAAGGAAATTATGTTTTGGAGCGAAGACCAGAGGTGGGGATCTGGGCCAAACTGCATCAATTTCCTTTAATCGAATCCAAAACACCGATAACTCAAGAGGTCGTTCGAAATCATCTAGTGGCTAAATGTGGTATCCATGCTGATGACATAATGGGTTTGAATAAGATTAATTCTGAGCCAGTGACTCATCGCTTGACCCATAAAAAACTGTTGGTGGACTTTTGGTGTATTCCGCTGTCTGTCAGTATTCCTGAATCCATTTCGATGACCCAACTCGCTACCTTAGCTGTGCCAAAAGTTATTGAGCGTTTTATTGAACAACAGCTTCCATTTGACCATTAAAAATTAGTTATATTAGAGGGCCTTAGTTAATTTTGTAAAAAACACATTATATGAGCGGAACATTGAACAAAGTCATGTTGATTGGACACACAGGAGATGCAGTGAAAATGACTTATTTTGAGGGTGGAGGTTGCATTGGGAGATTTCCATTAGCCACTAACGAGACTTACACCAACCGAACCACTGGAGAGCGTGTGAGCAACACCGAGTGGCACACCATAGTCGTGCGAAATAAAGGCGCTGAAGTATGTGAGAAGTACCTCAAAAAAGGAGATAAAGTTTACATTGAGGGTCGTGTCAAAACCCGAAAGTGGACTGATGACCAGGGCAATGACCGTTACAGCACTGAAATTCAATGTACGGATTTTACTTTTTTGACCCCGAGAAATAACGAGTCTGCGGTTCAAAATACCGATGCGGCGCCTCAAAACACTTCTTCTGCCAACAATCCAGTCAATTCTGGACAAGTCAGCCAAGAAGATCCTCAAGAAGACGACTTGCCTTTTTGATGCCCTATTTTAAAATGCTTTAAGTGGATCCAGAACCCCCCAGTTTATTCTTCTCTGCGATTGCCTTGCCTGAACTGTTGGGCTTTGGTGGGATTCTTGTGTTGCTCTTTTGTTCTGCCCTTATCTCAGGGGCAGAAATCGCTTTTTTCTCTTTGGCTGAGGCTGACTTGGAGACTCAAGATGGCCCTGATCGTTCGAAACGGATGGAGGCTGTGGCTCAACTTCTCGATACACCCAAGCGTCTTTTGGCGACCATTCTAATTGTCAATAACTTGATTAATATCGCCATTGTCTTATTGTTTGATGCCGTAGCGGCCTCTTTTTTTAAGACCATTCATCCGGATTGGTTTCGATTCGTGTTAGAAGTGGGGTTAGTTACTTTTTTGATTCTACTTTTCGGGGAGATTTTGCCCAAGGTTTATGCCAGTCGTAATAAACGTCGTTTTGCCTTGTTTATGGCCATGCCAATAAAGATTTTATTTGCCTTTTTTACCCCCTTAAGCCGACCAATGCGCAATGCGACGGTCTACTTGGAGCGTAAATTTTCCAAGCAAAAGCTCAGCATTAGTGTGGATCAATTGAGCCAAGCTTTAGAACTCACTGCTGATGATGAAACCTCTCATGACGAGCAAAAGATACTTCAAGGCATTGTGACTTTTGGCAATACAGACACCAAAAATGTGATGCGTCCACGCATGGATATTTTTGCCTTAGATATTGAGGCCAGTTATCAGACCATTATGGAAGAGATTCTAAAGCATGGTTATTCGAGAATTCCAGTCTTTAAAGAGTCTATTGATCAAATTCAAGGCATACTCTACGTAAAAGATTTACTCCCCTATTTTGATCAAAAATCCTTTGAGTGGTCTGGCCTTTTAAGAGAGCCTTATTTTGTTCCAGAAAATAAAAAACTGGATGACTTACTCAATGAATTCAAACAAATGAAGATGCATTTGGCTATCGTTGTTGACGAATACGGCGGGACCAGTGGGCTGATTACTTTAGAGGACATTATCGAGGAAATTGTGGGCGAAATAACCGATGAATTTGACGATGAAGACTTGGTGTTTTCTAAGCTAGATGACCGCAACTTTGTCTTTGAAGGAAAAACGCCACTCAAAGATTTTTACCGGGTGATTCAGCTCGAGGACCCAAAGGAATTTGAAGACTCAAAGGGAGAGGCAGAGTCGTTGGCTGGATTTATTTTGGAACAGGTAAAAGGATTTCCAAAAAAAGACGAAACCATTGTCTTTGGGCCTTATCATTTTGTGATAGAGTCTTTTCAAGGGAAAAGAATCAATCAAATTAAGTTGACCATCCATGATTAATCGAATTCAGTGGCTTATCGCTTTACCTGGTTCAGGTTTGAAGGCTGTATACTTTGTCTTTATAGGCCTGCTCATATTGTTTTTCTCTGGTTGTCAAGACCCTGTAATGGTCAAACCTGCCGGCAAATTACGCCTGGATTTCCCCAAGGCGACATACGCGAATCTGGAGTCTTTATGCCACTATAATTTTGAGGTCAATCAAGGGGCTCAAATCCAACAGAAACCAAACTGTGCTTTGAACATTCATTATCCATTTATGGAGGCAACAATCTATTTGACGCATCAAGAGATTGATCGTGATTTGCCGCAACTGCTCAGCGATGCACAGAAATTGACTTACGACCACAGCATTAAGGCCAGTCAAATTTTAGAACAGCCCAGAGTCGACGGCGATCATCGGGTTTATGGCATGTATTATGCCATTGATGGTGATGCCGCTTCTCAAGCTCAATTTTATCTAACAGACAGCACCCGACATTTTTTGACCGGTGCCCTGTATTTTAACACCAAGC
>WTIY01000043.1:0-4863 GCA_011525065.1 Flavobacteriales bacterium | reverse complement strand
CTAACAGACAGCACCCGACATTTTTTGACCGGTGCCCTGTATTTTAACACCAAGCCAAACTTTGATTCACTATACCCGGCCATCGATTATGTGCGCCGTGACATTCGCCATTTGATGGAAACCCTCAGGTGGGAGTAAAAGCTGGAGTGTATGAATAAAAAATGGGTTTATTTATTGCTGCTGTCCTTGATATGGGGAACCTCCTTCATTTTGATCAAAAAGGGGCTTATTGGATTGACCCAAATCCAATTGGGATCACTTAGGATCGTGATGACCTCCATTATTTTGTTCTCAGTAGGGATGCCTGCCCTAAAAGAGATTAAGCGACCTCAATGGACCTGGATCGGACTTTCTGCACTCTTTGGGACCTTCTTTCCAGCCTTTTTATTTGCCTTTGCTCAAAAGCATATCGACAGCGCTGTAGCCTCGATATTGAATAGTTTCACCCCTTTGGCCACCGCCATATTGGGATACACCGTATTTCGGATTTACACCACCAAACGCCAGATATTGGGTGTTCTGATTGGACTGGTGGGTTCCATCATGCTGATTTTGGCTGGTACAAAAATAAATCCACAGCAAAACCATTGGTATGGCATTTTGGTGTTGATTGCCTCGGTGGGTTATGCGCTAAATGTCAACATCATAAAAAAATACCTCAAAGACCTTTCGCCAATGGCCATTGCGACCGGGAATTTTGTCTTGATTGTGCTGCCGGCCTTATTGATTTTGATCGCAACAGGGTATTTCAGTCAGGTTTGGACCATGCCTAAAGTACAAGTTTCTACTGGCTATATTGCCATTCTGGCCCTTTTTGGCACAGCCTTAGCCAAAATTTTATTCAATAAAATGATTCAAATTTCGAGCCCTGTTTTTGCATCATCTGTAACTTATACCATGCCGGTTGTGGCTGTGATGTGGGGCGTTTTTGATGGCGAACGTTTTGGTTGGCATCAAGTTTTGTCTGCAGGGATCGTCCTGCTTGGGGTTTATTTGGCCCATCAATCAAAAAAGTCAAGCCGGTCAAAAGCCAATTGAGACCGCCTTGTTGAATCCCTATTGGAGGTTTAGTTATGACAAAATTCACTTTGCTGAATTAAATTTTCCACCTATATTTGCAGCCTTATAAACTCAAGCCGCGAATGGCCTGGGTTTTGAGGATTAAACTATTATAAAATTAATCGATACGCTATGTATGCAATTGTAGAGATAGCAGGGCAGCAATTCAAAGTTGCAAAAGACCAGAAGGTTTTTGTCCATCGTTTACCGGAAAAAGAGGGTGCAAAAGTGTCATTCGACAATGTACTCTTAATCGGTGAAGGAGACAAAGTAACCGTCGGCGCCCCAGCTATAGATGGCGCTCAAGTTGGCGCAAAAATCCTAAAGCACCTCAAAGGTGATAAAGTGATTGTGTTTAAAAAGAAACGCAGAAAGGGATACCGTAAGAAAAATGGACATCGTCAATCATTGACCGAAATCGTCATTGAAGGCATTGTTTCAAGTGGTGCTAAGAAGGCCGCTCCAAAAGCGAAAGCTGCAGCGCCTAAGGCTGAAGCACCAAAAGCTAAAGCAGCCCCTAAAGCGAAGGCTGCTCCAGCACAAGAAGAACAAGATTACACCGCAATGACTGTTGCTCAGCTTAAAGCCGTAGCAAAAGAAAAAGGAATTTCTGGGATTTCAGGAATGAAGAAAGCGGATTTGATCGACGCAATTAAAAATGTTTAACCTTTTAAAACCGATAGAAAATGGCTCATAAAAAAGGAGTTGGTAGTTCCAAGAACGGTCGCGAATCAGAATCGAAACGCCTCGGGGTTAAGATTTTTGGTGGTCAGGCCGCTATTGCTGGAAACATCATTGTAAGACAACGAGGTACTCAGCACCATCCTGGTGACAATGTGTACTTAGGTAAAGACCACACCCTTCACGCTAAAGTGGATGGAACGGTTAAGTTTGAAAAGAAAAAAGGCGGGAAATCATTCGTTTCCATCGTCCCTCAAGGCGAAGCCTAATATTTGTTCATACCATAGAAAAAGCCCCATCACTCGATGGGGCTTTTTTTGTTTTCTCCAGGAATTTCACGGGCCAACACCTGTACTGGAGTTTATCAGTCTTAGATCCTATTAGTACCTGTAATACTCCGGCTTGAAGGGTCCCTGAGGGGTGACCCCGATGTACTTAGCCTGATCATCGCGCAGCTCGGTGAGCTCTACGCCGATTTTTTGTAGGTGTAACGCCGCGACTTTCTCATCCAGGTGCTTAGGCAACATATAGACTTTGTTTTCGTATTTGTCCGTGTGGTTCCAAAGCTCGATTTGGGCGAGTGTTTGGTTGGTAAAGGAGTTACTCATTACAAAACTCGGGTGTCCTGTGGCACAACCCAGGTTCACCAAGCGACCCTCGGCCAAAAGAATGATGTCTTTGCCGTTTAAGGTGTACTTATCGACCTGAGGTTTGATCTCTACTTTTGGCCCGTCGGCATTGGCCTTGAGCCAAGCCACATCGATTTCATTGTCAAAGTGACCGATATTACAGACGATGGTTTTGTCCTTCATCTTAGCAAAGTGTGCCCCTTGAACGATGTCCTTGTTTCCAGTAGCGGTCACGACGATATCGGTGGTTTCGATTACGGTATCCAATTTTTTAACCGCATAACCATCCATAGCGGCTTGAAGCGCACAGATTGGATCGATTTCAGTCACTGTAACGATGGCACCAGCCCCGCGGAACGAAGCCGCAGTTCCTTTGCCCACATCACCATAACCGCAGACCACAACGCGCTTTCCAGCCAGCATGATGTCCGTGGCACGGCGTACGGCATCTACCGCACTTTCTTTACAACCGTATTTGTTGTCAAATTTACTTTTGGTTACACTGTCGTTTACATTGATGGCAGGAAGCGGCAAGGTGCCGTTTTCCATACGCTCGTAAAGTCGGTGCACCCCTGTGGTGGTTTCTTCACTAAGCCCTTTAATCCCAGCCACGAGCTCTGGGTAGCGGTCCAGAACCATATTGGTGAGGTCACCCCCGTCATCCAGGATCATGTTCAGTGGCTGACGGTCTTCCCCAAAGAATAGGGTTTGCTCGATACACCAGTCAAATTCTTCTTCGTTCATGCCTTTCCAGGCGTATACTGCCGTACCGGCATCGGCGATGGCGGCGGCGGCTTGATCTTGAGTTGAGAAGATGTTACATGAACTCCAGGTCACTTCAGCTCCCAGGGCTTGAAGGGTTTCAATCAGCACAGCGGTCTGAATGGTCATGTGTAAACAACCCGCGATACGGGCGCCGGCAAGGGGTTTACTGTCGCCGTACTCGGCGCGCAAAGCCATAAGTCCAGGCATTTCTGCTTCAGCCAGCTCAATTTCTTTGCGTCCCCAGGCAGCCAGGGACATATCTTTCACTTTATACGGTACGTAAGGCACTGTCTTTGTGGGCATATTGTTATATTTGAAGGATTCGAATTTGCCGACAAAAGTACGGAACATTTTTTAGACTCAATGCCACTTTTAACAACCATTAACCCTTGGCCGGAGGCCCAAGTTTACGTATGGGATATCGACGAATCGATCCTAGAGTTGGGTCAGATGAATCCACTGACTGAGTCGTCTGCAGCGCGTTTAAAGTCGATGAAAAGTGTGGTTCATCAAAAAGGGTTTCTCAGTGTACGGGCTCTGCTTAATCAGGCAGGTCTTCAGGATAGAGATTTATATTACAACCATTTGGGCAAACCCTTTTTGCAGGACGGTCGGTGTATTTCTATCACGCATTCCCATCATCGTTCTGCCATTATCATCGCTCCATACCCCGTTGGGATTGATCTTGAGTTGATGCGGCCTAAAATTTTACGCATTGCCCATAAATTTAGTCATGATCCTGATCAGTCTCTGAAAGAATCGGTTTTAGATCAAGTGGCTCAATACACTTACATATGGACCGCAAAAGAGAGCATCTACAAGATGGTCTCAACTCCAGGACTTAGTTTTCTCCATGACATTCGCGTAGAAGCTTGGCGATCAATTGCCTCATCTGAATCTGTGATTGGACAAGCCCCTTGTATTGAAGCTACAGCCTGGGTTGAAAGAATTAAGGACAATCTAAAGTCTAATCCCGGACAATTTCACTTCAAAGGTTTAGTCATGGGTGACTATATCTGCGGCATGACCCGTGGTCTTGAGGTCTTCGAGTCCAAAACCCTTGATAACCATTAAAGGCCATGAAGCATAACTCTCAGAATCAACAGGCCTATAACAGTTTGAAAACAGGGACTAAACTGCTCAGTGTATTGTTGGATCCTGATAAATGTTTGCCGGTTCATTTGCCTGAAGTTTTTGCTCAATTGCCTGAGGCTACCACTCATATCTTTGTCGGCGGCAGTACCGTGGATAAAGGCAAGACGCATGAATTGGTCAGTGCCATTAGAGGTCAGACTCAACTGCCTGTATGGATTTTTCCGGGTGATGCCGATCAAATTACTCCTGACGCCGATGCCCTTTTATTTTTATCTCTTGTCTCAGGAGACAATCCCGAGTATTTGATTGGCCAACAGGCCAAAGCCGCGAGAAAACTCCGAAACATGCATTTACCCGTAATTGGAACAGCCTATGTGCTGATCGATGGAGGGCACGATTCGGCTGTGGCCCGAGTGACCGGCACGGCGCCCATGTCATTGGAAGATCCTGAGTTAATCTTGGATCGAGTTCTAGCCGCTCAATTCATGGGGGCACAGTGTGTCTATCTGGAGGCAGGAAGTGGGGCTGCTCAACCAATTCCTGCAAGCCTGATTTCGATGATCAAAAAGTACATTCACTGTCCACTTATTGTTGGTGGAGGATTGCGAACATCCTGTCTCTTATACACATCTCC
>WTIY01000168.1 GCA_011525065.1 Flavobacteriales bacterium | reverse complement strand
TCCGAATTCAAGGCACCATCAAACCCTTGACCATACAACGAGGTCACGATCTTACATCCGTCAAAAAGTGGCTCATTGGCATAATACGTTCTGAGGTAAAGCGGCAATAAAGACGCAAGCCATCCGTGTACATGAATGATGTCTGGAGCCCAATTTAGTTTTTTGACCGTCTCTATGACGCCTTTGGCAAAGAATAAAGCACGTTCATCGTTGTCCTCAAAAAGCACCCCATTTTCATCGGTATAAGTCGCCTTGCGTTTGAAATAATCATCGTTATCGATAAAATAAACCTGCATGCGCTCCTTCGGGATTGAAGCCACTTTGATGATGAGCGGCATGTCCATGTCATTGATCACCAAGTTCATTCCGGACAATCGGATGACCTCGTGTAATTGGTGTCTTCGCTCGTTGATGTTGCCGTAACGCGGCATAAAAATGCGTATTTGACCACTGCGATTATTCACCGCTCGTGGAGCCTCAAACGCCATTGAAGAAATCTCAGTCTCGGGTAAGTAGGGAACTACCTCCGAAGACACATACAAGACTCTTTTATCTTTCATAAAAACCTTAAAATTTACTGTGACGGTTCTGAGGTTGCAAAATTACGAAAATTTATGCAGATTGCCTTGAATATCTTAATTTTGCTCGATTTTTAAGCCATCATGATCATTCGCACTAAGGACGAATTAAAGGGGTTTTTATGCCCCTCTAACAACACTGGAAAGACCGTAGGTTTCGTCCCAACGATGGGCGCCTTGCACCAAGGTCATTTGAGTTTAGTTCAGCAAGCCTTGAATGAAAACGACCTTGTCGTGGTGAGTATTTTTGTGAACCCGACTCAATTCAACAATCCTGAGGATCTCCAGCGGTATCCACAAAATTTAGAAGCTGACGTGTCTTTACTCAAATCTTTATCGCCCGAGGTGATCGTCTTTGCGCCAGCTGCCAAAGACTTGTACCAGGAAACGATAAGTGCCAAGGCCTATGATTTTGGGTCATTGACTCAATTTATGGAGGGTCAGCACCGAGCGGGGCATTTTGATGGAGTAGCCACCGTAGTTTCTCTATTATTTGATGCGGTTAATCCAGATTGCGCCTACTTTGGCGAGAAAGATTTTCAACAATTGCGCGTGATTCAAACACTGGTGCAGGATCAAAATCTATCGATAAGCATCGTGCCCTGTCCCATTGCCAGAAATGCAGATGGTCTGGCCCTGAGCTCGAGAAATGAGCGACTCACAGAGGCCCAAAAAAAACAAGCGTCGCTGCTGTATCGCGTCCTTGAGCAAACGCAAAAATCATTTGCGCATCAATCCCTTGAGCAATTGCGCAAAAGCGCCAAACAGGCCTTTAGCGATCAAATCGATTTTGATTTAGAATATTTCGAAATTGCTGATGCACAAACCCTAACCCCAGCGATTAACATAGCGTCTGGAAAAAAATACCGCGCTTTCATTGCCGCCCATTTTCACGGCGTAAGACTCATCGATAATCTTGAACTAAATTAATACCTTTGGCCCCATGTTGATTCATGTTGTAAAATCAAAAATCCACCGTGTTCGTGTGACCGGCGCGGACCTCAACTATATCGGGAGCATCACCATAGATGAAGATCTTATGGATGCGGCGAATATCGTCCCTGGAGAAAAAATTCAGGTGGTCAACAACACCAACGGAAATCGCCTCGAGACTTACGTCATTCCAGGACCCCGCAACAGCGGTGAAATTACCTTAAATGGGGCCGCTGCTCGTCTGGTTTCAGTTGGAGATGTATTGATCTTAATGGCTTATGCCATGATGAGTCCAGAAGAGGCCAAAGTGTTTTCTCCAGCCATCGTGTTTCCGGATGAAACCACTAATCTCTTGCGTTAATTGAAATCAAACCTCCTTAAGTTTTTTAAAATTTTTATTCCGGTGGCGATCGGACTGGGACTGGTTTGGTATTTCTACCAAAAGTTCACGCCAGAGCAATTAAACCAAATGAAGACTTATGTGCTTCAGGCCAATTATTGGTGGTTAGGGCTTTCGGTTTTATTGTCCATAATCAGTCACGTCTTGCGCACCCATCGCTGGCATTTACTCCTCGCGCCTTTGGATCATTTTCCTAAATGGTACAACAGCTTTTTTTCTGTTTGCGTGGCCTATTTCATGAATTTGTTTATTCCAAAGAGCGGCGAACTCTCAAGGGCAATCACTTTGAACCGCTATGAAAAAGTGCCGATGCAGCATGGGTTGGGGACCATCATTTCAGAACGCATTATCGATCTAATTTTTTTAATGGCCTTTTTTATTTTGGCCATTGGCCTAAACTACGCCATCCTTGTGGATTACCTTATCGCAGCAATCCCTATTAAGCAGTTAGGATGGATTGCGGCAGGCATGACGCTCTTACTGGGTCTGTTTTTGGTCTGGTTGAAGCAGTCAAAAGGCTCGGTAGCAAAAAGAATCCAACACTTTCTAAAAGGGCTTTGGGATGGAATTATCAGCGTAAGAAAAGTCAAATGGCCTTTAATTTTTATCCTCGAAAGCCTCTTGATCTGGGCCCTATACGTCGCATCGTTTTACGCCGCTACTTTCGCTTTAGCAGAAACCACAAATATCGGTTGGGAAGCGATCATCATTACTTTTGTGGTGGGCAGCTTTACCTTTGCCTTTACCAACAGCGGTATCGGTTACTATCCGCTGGCTGTAGCCGGAATACTGGGGTTGTTTGACATTGCACCCCCATTGGGCAACGCGTTTGGTTGGCTGATTTGGACCGCAAACATCAGCGCCATTATTTTCTTTGGCCTATTGGCCTTGTTGAGCCTCCCTCTTGTGAACAAAAAGTAGCAAATCAACCCCTTACAGCAGGGATTGAGCTGCCATAATTTTAGTATCTTTCTGATTGAAAATTTCGCCACATGAAACGACTGTGTCTTTTGGTTTTTGCCAGCTTTTTTTTGATGCCTTCTTGGGGCCAATCCAAAGTCATCTACGAAGAATTTTCTTCTTATAAACTCGGCGAAACCCGTCGGCTAAAAATTCAACTGCCGCGCGATTATGAAACCAACACGGAAAAGTCCTATCCGATCGTGCTGGTCTTCGACGCAAATTATCTCTTCGAACCAGTAGCGGGGAATGTGGATTATTTTGGGTACTGGGAGGACATGCCTGAGGCATTGGTCGTGGGGATCATGCAGGGGGATGATCGCTATGACGATTGTTATTACGACGATACCAACTTCATGCCCGCAGACCGCGGGGCTGATTTTTTTGAATTCATCGGGATGGAACTCATTCCATTTATCGATGCGAATTTTAGAACGGCCAAATTCATTATTGCCGTGGGTCATGATCTTACAGCGAGTTACATCAATTATTACCTCTTTAAAGATCCTCCACTATTTAACGGTTACATTGCCCTGAGCCCTGACTTAGCTCCTATGATGGACGAACGACTCCCCAAACGCATCCCGAGCATCCCTCAAAAACTATTTTACTATTTGGCTACAGGCTCTGACGACATCCAAGACCTTCAACTTGTGGCTCAAGAATTGGATCAAAATTTAAACCCCTTAATTTCAGACACCTTTAATTATTACTTCGACAATTTTGAAGGGGCAACGCATTATTCCCTTGTGGCTCGAGCCATACCCTCAGCACTGGAAAAGATCTTTTCCATTTACCGACCCATTTCAAAACAGGAGTTTAATGAAGTGTTGCTTAAACTAGAGACGCCTGTTCATTTGTACCTCTTGGATAAATATCAAACCATCGCAAACCTCTTTGGCATCAACAACCCCATTCGTATCAATGACTTTATCGCGACAGCTTCAGCCTGCGAAAAGCTGAAACAATGGGATTCACTTAGAGAGATTGCTACCCTGGCCACCAGGCAATATCCGGATTTGATCTTGGGCGACTATTACATGGGGCGCTATTATGAAGAAACTGGAGATCCAAAAAGGGCCATGCGTACTTTTCAGGGCGGTTTTGACAAAGAGGAAGTCGACTTTATCACGGTAGACTTAATGCTGGATAAAGCCGATCAAATTAAATTTGACTTTGGTTACTGATGGCTAAAAGTAAAACGAGTTTTTTCTGTCAAAACTGCGGGAGCTCATTTGCCAAATGGCAAGGGCAATGCAATTCATGTAAATCTTGGAACACCATCGTCGAAGAGGTCATCAGCAACAACGTGCCAGCGGCCTGGGAACAAAATTCAGGAACCAGCGCTAGAGTGGCTCAACCACAGGCCATTGAAAAAATCACTACCAGCGATACCCCGAGAAAATCCACTCACGACTCAGAACTGGATCGGGTGTTGGGCGGAGGATTAGTGCCGGGGTCACTCACACTTTTAGGGGGCGAGCCCGGAATCGGTAAAAGTACGCTCATGCTTCAAGTGGGTTTGCGCTGGCCGTATAAAACCCTTTATGTCTCGGGCGAAGAAAGTGCCCAACAAATCAAAATGCGGGCAGATCGACTGGGCAAAAATCAAGGCCAATGTTTGATTTTGACAGAAACCCAGACCCAAAATATTTTGCATCACGCCGTAGAACAAAACCCAGAGGTTGTTGTGATTGATTCCATCCAAACCTTACAATCCAACGAAATCGACAGTGCCGCGGGAAGCATCTCTCAAATTCGAGCGGCGACTGCCGAGCTGATAAAATTTGCCAAAGCGACCCAAACACCTGTCGTACTCATTGGTCACATCACAAAAGATGGACATATCGCCGGTCCAAAAATACTCGAACACATGGTGGACACGGTGCTTCAATTTGAAGGCGACCGTCATCATGTTTATCGAATTCTTCGCGCCCACAAAAATCGTTTTGGCAGCACCAATGAACTGGGGATTTACGAAATGTTGGGCAATGGTTTAAGGGCAGTGACTAACCCTTCTGAGCTTTTGATTTCAAAAACCGATGAGGCCATGAGCGGCACAGCCATTGCAGCCACCCTGGAAGGCATGCGGCCCTTGATGATCGAGATTCAGGCTTTAGTGAGCAGTGCCGTTTACGGTACTCCACAGCGCTCCGCAACGGGCTACAACTTGAAGCGATTAAACATGATTTTGGCCGTACTCGAAAAACGCGTAGGATTTAAATTGGGGACCAAGGACGTGTTTTTAAATATAACTGGAGGCATTCAGGTGGATGACCCAGCACTTGATTTAGCGGTTGTGGCTGCTGTTTTATCCTCAAATAACGACCTGCCCTTGATGCGCAATACTTGTTTTGCGGGAGAAATCGGATTGGCTGGCGAAGTACGTCCAGTCAGTCGTCTAGAGCAACGTATCTTAGAGGCTCAAAAATTGGGGTTCACGCAAATCATCGTGGCCAAAAACAGCAAAGTTCCCAAGGGGACTCAAATCAGTGTGATTAAAGTGGGTAAAGTGCACGATCTGGTGCAGCATTTATTTACGTCATGACCAACTCTACCATATGAGGACAATGATCGCTGTGTTTGGCTTCAGGTAGAATGACGGCCCTTTTTATTTGGTGCTCCAAAGGCTCGGTCACCATATTGTAGTCAATACGCCAACCTTTGTTGTTGGCCCGAGCATTGGCGCGATAGCTCCACCAGGTATACTGATGCGGCTCTTTGTTTAGATGGCGAAAACTATCGATAAAGCCAGATTGAATAAAAGACTCCAGCCAGGCTCTTTCTCGCGGTAAAAAGCCCGAAACTTTAGCATTTCGTATTGGATCGTGAATGTCAATGGCCTGGTGACAAATATTGTAATCGCCACAAACCACCAGATTCGGATATTGCTCACGGAGCTGGGTCACGTATTGCAAAAAATCATCCATGTATTGAAATTTGAAATCGAGACGTGCGTCATTGGTCCCGCTAGGGAGATAGAGACTCATGATGGAGACCCCACAGAAGTCTACCCGGATGTTTCTTCCTTCGGCATCCATATAATCGACACCGGTGCCGTAGGCGACATGATCAGGCTGGGTTTTACAAAAAATAGCCACCCCACTATAGCCCTTTTTCTGGGCGCTAAACCAATAGTGATAGGGATAGCCTGCAGCTTCGATGGCCTCGAGATCCACTTGCTCCTTCAAGGCCTTGGTCTCTTGCAAGCACAAGACGTCAGGGTCGGCCTGTTTAAGCCAGTCGAGTAGGCCCTTTTTCATGGCGGCGCGGATGCCATTGACGTTATATGAAATGATTTTCAAAATCCTTTTAAATTAAGCGTGAAACATCTTGGTCCACTAAATTAAATAAGCCCGTATATTTACCCTAATCCGCTTAGAAACAATTTTCAAAAAACAATCAACAAAATAATTTGATGCGGATGTTGTTTACCCAATGAGACTTCTTGTTGTTCTATGGTTTTGACCAAAAAGTTATCGGCTGTTGTAATTAGACCTCTGGCGCTTTTGCTGATGGGTCCCTGTGGGCAGATCTTGAGTCAAGAACCAGAATCTTGGACGGGACGTACGGCGCGTTTGGCCCTGAGTGAAGAAATTGTGCTGGACAGCGTGTCGGTTAACCCACAACACTTCGCCATCTCAAAAATAAATGGCGATTCCATTGATCCTGCTCTCTACCGCGTCGATTTTTCCCTGGCTCGAATCTATCCATCCAATGAGCTTTTGTCTTCCAGTGATTCAATTCAGGTGCGGTATCTTCGCTACCCCAAGTTCTTAACCCGTTCTTACAGCGCCTTAGATCCAAACCTCATTTTGCCAATACAAAATCAGATGGGTAAAATCTTCAAGTTTGAACAAAATAATTTCACCAGAAGTCAAACTCCATTTTCAGGGCTCAATGTTCAAGGGAGTATAGTGCGCGGTCTGACCGTAGGTAACAATCAAAATGCTGTGGTCAACAGTCAATTGGATCTTCAAATCAATGGTGCGCTAAGCGATAAAGTCCAGATAACAGCCTCCCTACAAGACAGCAATCTACCTGGCGAAAACGGTGGCTATACCCAAAGTCTAGAAGAATTTGATCAACTCTTTGTCGCGCTTCAGGGCGATCAATGGCAAATACGTGCTGGAGATGTGGATTTGATCAACCGTAAAACTTTTTTCGGACAATTCACCAAAAAAATACAAGGAATGCACGGCGCATGGCAAATAGACCACAAAGACGGCAGCAAGACCGATATGTTTGCCTCGGCAGGACTGGTGCGCGGGGTTTTTAAACGCAGCATCATTCAAGGGCAAGAGGGGAATCAAGGGCCCTATAAGTTACTCGGCGCCAATGGTGAAGCACTAATTTTGATGATTTCTGGCAGTGAACGAATTTACGTCAATGGTGTTTTGTTAGAGCGGGGAGATAATGCTGATTACGTGATGGATTACAATGCGGGGGAGTTGCGGTTCAACCCGACCTATCCAATCACCAGTAACATGAGGATCACCGCCGAATACCAAGTTACCGAGCGTAATTATACCCGTTTCATTGCCTATAGCGGCGGGGAGTACAGCAGTGAACACCTCGATGTCGGGGCCTATGTATACAGCGAACAGGACGATAAAAATCAACCCCTTCAACAAAATTTTACAGACCCCCAAAAACAGGTCTTATCAAACGCCGGAGATGATTCCGCGGCGCTATTGGCGCCATCGGCGCAAATCGCAACCTACAGCGAAAACCAGATTCTTTACAAGAAAACACTGGTAAGCGGTCAGGAAGTGTTTGTTTTTTCAAACAACCCAGAGGATGAGCTTTATCAAGTCCGGTTTACTTTTGTCGGACCAAATCAGGGCGATTACGTCATCCAAAGCCAAACCAGCATCAATAAAATCTTTGAGTACGTCTTGCCCATTGACCAAGTACCCCAAGGCGATTACAGTCCGGTTATCCGACTTACCCCTGCCCAAAAAATGCAGCTGGCTGGGGCATTTGTCCGCTATGGCAAGTCAGACGCCAAACTTTACGCAGAATTTTCGGCAAGTGATACGGATTTAAATCGATACAGCTCCCTAGACGATCAAGACAATGGAGGATTTGCCAGCTTAATTGAAGCCGAACAAATCCTGGCGAAAAGCGACAGTCTGTGGCGCCTCAGTGCTTTTGTAAAATACAACAGCATCGATAAAAATTACCGCAGCCCAGAATTGCCCTATCAAGTCGAGTTCAACCGAGATTGGAACCTGTCCCAAACCCAAATTATACGCGATCAAGATCTTATCGTGGCCGGAGGGCGCTGGCAATCGGATCGTCTCGGCAGTGCGACCTACAGGTATGATCAGCTCAAAACCCAGGGAAATTATCTGGGACAGAAGCATCAATTCAATGGAGACATACAAGGGCAAAGATGGCGGTATCGCGGGCAACTTAGTCAGCTTCAAACCCAGTCGGATTTCAGTCAAAGTACTTTTGCACGTGCCCATCAATCCTTGGGAATTAGCTCGAGAAATACATGGTGGCGTGCTAAATAT
>WTIY01000059.1 GCA_011525065.1 Flavobacteriales bacterium | reverse complement strand
ACATGGCACAGACTTGGGTCCATCACTTCCATGTTGTGATGTTTTAAACCGCAGTCTAACAGGCTTTTGGTTGAGTATAATTGAGCACTTCGCGAGAGGATGGCGATGTTCATCGAATACAGCTTTAATGCAAGTTATGAAAAATATCAACGCAGCATGTTTTGATGGAGTTGATGTATCTTTGAGCTATGGCAGAAGTTTCAAAAACATTGCAATTGGCTACGCTACCTGATGCGCCAGGGGTTTACCAATTTTACGACAAGCAAGAGAAGCTTCTTTACATCGGTAAGGCCAAAAATCTCAAAAAGCGGGTCCGAAGTTACTTTAATAAAGAGCACGATAATGCCCGGACCAGAATTATGGTCAAAAAAATCGAACACATCAAGCACATTGTGGTAGACACCGAAACGGACGCCTTGCTCTTGGAAAATAATTTGATCAAAAAATACCAGCCACGGTATAATGTTCTGCTCAAAGACGACAAAACTTACCCTTGGATTTGTGTAAAGAAAGAACCGTTCCCTCGGGTATTTACCACCAGGAAACTCATCGATGACGGAAGTCTTTATTTTGGACCATATACCCAAATGCGCACGGTTCAGACTTTGCTTGAGCTCATTCGTGGGCTTTATCCCTTGCGCACCTGTAATTATGATTTATCGTCAGAGAAAATAGAGTCGGGCAAATACAAGGTCTGTTTGGAATACCACATTGGCAATTGCCTCGGTGCCTGCGAAGGCCATCAAGCTTTGGATGAGTACCAGGCCCAAATTGACTCGATCAAACAAATTCTAAAAGGAAACTTCAAATCCTCACTGCAGCAGTTCAAAAAACGCATGAATGAGCACGCAGCCGCTCTGGAATTTGAAACGGCACAGAGCATTAAGGAGAAGATTGATATTTTGGAAAATTATCAGGCCAAGTCTACCGTGGTCAGTCCAAAAATTGTGGATACTGAGGTTTACAGTATCAGAGCCGACGAGGATTTTGCCTATGTGAATTTCCTTCAAATCGCTTACGGAAGCATTATTCGTTCGCACACGATAGAGCTGAAGAAAAAATTAGACGAATCGGATAAGGCTCTTTTAGAATTAGCCTTTGTGGAATTGCGTCAGCGCTTTAATTTGCGCGCAAAGAATATCATTGCCTCTCACAAAATTAAGGTGCCCGAATCGCTTTCGGTGACGGTCCCTAAACAAGGCGACAAAATGAAACTTTTAGAGTTGTCCTTGCGCAATGCCAAGTACTTCCGATTGGATCGATTAAAACAGGCCAAAATTGTGGATCCAGACCGACACGAAAAACGAATCATGGCCCAAATGAAAAAGGACCTTCGTTTGCCCGTTTTACCCGAGCACATCGAGTGTTTTGACAACAGTAATTTTCAGGGATCCAACCCAGTGGCGGCCTGTGTGGTGTTTAAAAGGGGCAAGCCCGCGAAAAAAGAGTATCGAAAATTCAACATTAAAACCGTGACCGGCCCCGATGATTTTGCCTCCATGGAGGAAGTCGTGCACAGACGTTATCGCCGACTTTTGGACGAGGATCAGCCCTTGCCACAACTCATTGTCATTGATGGGGGGAAGGGACAGCTTTCCTCGGCACTCAAAAGTCTCGACCGTTTGGGATTAAGGGGTAAAATAAGCATCATCGGAATTGCCAAGCGCCTTGAGGAATTGTATTACCCTGATGACCCCATACCGCTTTATTTAGACAAAACCTCGGAGACCCTCAAGGTGATTCAACAACTCCGTAACGAGGCACACCGTTTTGGCATTACCTTCCATCGTCAAAAGCGCAGTAAGGAAGCTATTGATTCAGCCTTGGGAACCATTCCTGGAGTGGGCCAAAAAACCGTGGAAACCCTTTTGACGGCCTTTAAAAGTCCAGCGCGAATCAAAAAGGCATCCTTTGAACAAATTAGTGCTGTAATCGGTGCTCATCGGGCGCAAAAGGTGGTGGACCACTTCCAAAATTTTTCTTAATCATAGCCGTTTTTCAAGCGTACACGCAAAGGTCTTTTTATCCTCAATGTAATGGAGCAATGTCGCCAATGCCATACAATGCAGCATTCAAAATAGGGGTTATTTAACCCTGGATTTTCTGGCGGAATTGACTAAAAAGAGTCCAAAAAAACGTAACTTAGAGCAGCAAAAAACAACGACACCACCATAAGTTAAAGCACTGATTTACCATGCCTTTTTATCACGCACTCGGAAAAATTCCACCAAAACGCCACACACAGTTTAGAAA
>WTIY01000242.1 GCA_011525065.1 Flavobacteriales bacterium | reverse complement strand
ATTGCTTTGCTTGACGTTTTCACCCAAAGCAAATTTGATGAACTTCGGGGCATTGTCGTACAACATATCATCCGCAGATGCTCCCCATTTTAACCTAATGATGGCTGATTGCCCACCTATTGGGTTAGCCGAGCCGTGTAAAATTTGAGCTGAGGTGACGCCACCGGCCAAATTGCGATATATGCTGATGTCCTTGGGGTTAACCACATCGCCAATGCGGACCTCGGCTGAGGAGTTTTGCCCTCCTTCGTTTATGGTCAGTGCCGCGATATGGGTGTGCTCATCAATGATGCCAGCAGTGAGGTGTTTGCCGGTAGCATCGACAATACGGGCCCCTTTGGTTTTCAGACCTTGCCCGATGGCTTGAATCTTACCATCGCGTACCAAAACATCGGTGTTTTTCAAGATACCTTCCTTTTCGCCAGTCCAAACGGTCGCGTTTTGGAAAAGTATTGTTTCCTGACGGGGTAACTCTGCTCGTCCGTAGCCCACGTTAGGGTAGGTAATGGGCATGATTTCAGGAGTCTCCATTGTGCTCATTGCGCTCGCCATGGGTCCATCATTTTCGTTATTGGTCGATTCGTCCTGTTTGGCGCTGGGTTCGGGAGTGGCTAAAAAAGATCGTTTATGGCCATCTTCAAGGACGATTTGCCCCGTGAGTGTTGAATTCACTGGGTCGATTTGCGCCATACCGCGCAGCACCCCTTCATTTCCTTTTATTTGCCATTTTAGCCAAGGGCCTTCTTGACTAATTTTTCCTGTTTTTAGACTGTCTCCCAGGCCGTAATTGACGGTCAATCGGCTTTTATTATTGGTCAATACCAAGCGCTCTTCACGGCCGGCTATTCCGATAGTGTATTGTTCACCTGAAGCTGGTTTTTCCGCATTAATGGTGTAAGGCTTACCCAAAATCCAAAGGCGGCGCATGGGGGTGCTTTTTTCAAAAAGTGGTCCATCGGTGACCAAGAGATTGGCAATTTTTCCAGGATCCAATGACCCCAGCACCTCACTCATGCCCAATTGAGCAGCTGGTGTACTGGTCAAGGCGCGCAGTGCTTCTTTGGGGTCTAAACCGTACTCAACGGCTTTCTTTACTCGATTTGAAAATAACTTCGGACTCTTTAGGTCATGCGTGCTCAAGGAAAATTTAATTTTTCGCTTCGCAAATTTTGCGGGATTGACTGGGGCCTGGTTCCATCTTCTCAAATCTTCAAGGGACAATTGAGCACTGTAAAATGGGTCGGAAACGTCAAAAGGCTCTGGGAAATTCAGCGGCAGAATAAATTGAGCCTTAGTCTGGGACAATTCATCGAGATACTCATAGCCGTCGGAGGCCCCAACGATGATATAAGGTCGGTTAAATTGTTTTCCAATGCTGTGCGCACGCAGTGCATTGGCGTTGTCTCCAGCCTCAAAAAAGGCTGGTTTATCCATGTTTTTAATCAAGGCCGTCAGGGTTTGATCCGTTTGTTCGCCATATTCCTGATACCAGTCCGCATCGTGGTACATTTGACGCAATAAAGCCATTGCGCCCATCAGTGATCCCGGATAAGACTGACTGCTTTGCTTGCTCTTACTAAAGGAGAAACCTTGGCTGGCATTGGTTGATAACAAACGCTCCGCATCACTGGCCTGGTCCGCTAGAGCCACGACTAAGCCACTGCCTCGCGCTATACCGTCTTTTAAAATGCTGTGCACAAGGCCAAATCCTTGTTCACGCAGACTTCGAGCAGTTTTCTCATCGTATTCAAAATGATCGGCGGCTTTTTGCTCAGCGCGTATGTGATCGTTCCAGTAAAAACCTTCCCGAGTCGGTTCGTACTGAGGAGATCTGCGACCAGTGCTGTTTGACTTTGGCGTAGGGACCCCAAAATTGGTGTAGGCATCAATAAATGCGGGATAAATGTGCTTTCCTTGTAAATCTTCAACCAGAGCGTGCTCTGGAATGCTGATTTTAGCCCCAACCCCAATGATTTTTCCAGAACGCATCAGCAGTGTTCCTTGTTGAATTTCTCGATCGGCATCGAGGTGAATTACGGCATTGGTCAGGGCAATTAACCCGTCGTAATTTTCTCGAAGAGCATCGTTTTTAGGGAAATAATCCTGGGCCATGACCTGGGGCATGACGCTGAGTATAGACAGGAAAAACAAAATCTTTTTCATGCGAATTTTTTTAAGGCCAATAAAGATAACAAAGTAGGATCGTTTAAAGACACCATTAAAGATCAAAATTTCAAAAGGGTGTTTTGCGGTCGTATTG
>WTIY01000077.1 GCA_011525065.1 Flavobacteriales bacterium | reverse complement strand
TTTTACAGCAAAGTGTTTTATGACCTCTACACCAGTGTCCTCATAGGTTTGAAACCTGAATGTTTTTTTGTGCTTTTGGCACCACTCGATGACCAAACTCTTATAGCTGATTACTTTTCCCTCAAGTTTTTCGATATCCACATAGGGCTCGATGACTCGGCTTTGGACAAATTTTTCGACCCAGGCATAGCCCCGATCCAAATAAATCGCTCCCACTAGGGCTTCAAAAACGTTACCGTGAATGTTTTGACCAAATTGGTCTGTAGGGACTGTGGATTTGACGTGGGCAATTAAGTTGAGGTCTCGTCCGAGTTCATTCAGGTGCTCACGACTCACCACTTTAGAGCGCATTTTAGTCAGATAACCCTCATTGCCGTCGGGCACCATGGAAAAGAGATAGGCTGCAATGACTGAGCCCAGCATGGCGTCTCCCACAAATTCAAGACGCTCATAATTTTGAGGCTGTCCTTCGCTGTTCACCGATTGTGTTGACCGATGGGTAAAGGCTTCTTGATACCATTCAAGGTTCTGTGGGCTGAAACCCAATATTTCTTTTACGACATTAAAAAACTCTTCCTCTTCTTGGGGCCTAGAGGAAAATATGTTTTTGATTGACACCATACAAACGCCTACTCGCTAAACTTTTTTAGAAGCACACAGGCATTGTGTCCGCCAAAACCAAAGGTATTGCTCATGGCGTAGGTAATCTCCCGTTTCTGGGCTTTATTAAGGGTGAGATTTAGACCAGGATCAATGTTTTCGTCTATGGTCGTGTGATTGATGGTCGGCGGGACTAAACTGTAATTCATGGCCAAGATCGAGGCAATCGCCTCCACGGCCCCTGCAGCTCCCAATAGATGACCCGTCATGGATTTTGTGGAATTGATGTTAATGTTTGGCGCATGATCGCCAAAAACTTTAACAATGGCCTTGAGCTCTGCGACATCGCCCAATGGCGTGGAAGTACCGTGGGTGTTGATCGCGTCAACTTGATCGGGTGTTATTCCAGCATCGCGCAGACAGTTGTGCATCACCCGTTCTACACCAAGACCTTCAGGATGTGGTGCCGTCATATGATGCGCATCACTGGACAACCCGCCGCCCACAACCTCGGCATAAATTTTCGCGCCACGGGCTTTAGCGTGCTCGTATTCTTCTAAAATGAGGGCGCCCGCACCTTCTCCCAAGACAAAACCGTCGCGTGTCGCGTCGAATGGTCGAGAGGCCGATTCAGGGCTATCATTTCTGGTTGAAAGCGCATGCATGGCATTAAAGCCACCCATACCGGCTATGGCCACAGCCGCTTCGCTTCCTCCGGTGACAATGACATCACAATGACCCAAACGAATGTAGTTTAAGGCGTCTATGATGGCATTGGCCGATGAAGCGCAGGCAGAGACTGTTGCGTAATTCGGGCCCATAAACCCGTGTTTGATTGAGATGTTACCCGGAGCAATATCCGCAATCATTTTAGGAATGAAAAAGGGGTTGAAACGTGGTGTTCCATCCCCTTCTCCATAAGAGATCATTTCATCTTGGAATGTTTCTAAACCTCCAATTCCAGCGCCCCAAATGACCCCAACACGAAATTTATCCAAGGCCTCTTGGTCAAATCCTGCGTCGGCAATAGCCTCGTCTGAAGCGACGATGGCATATTGGGCAAATCGGTCTAGTTTTCGGGCTTCTTTTCGATCGAAATGATCGAGCGGATTGAAATTTTTGAGCTCGCAGGCGAATTTTGTCTTGAACTTTTCAGTGTCAAAATAGGTGATGTCTGCACTGCCGCTTTTTCCACTTTTAAGGCCTTCCCAGTATTCTGAGAGATTATTCCCTATCGGGGTCAGTGCTCCAAGACCGGTAACAACAACTCGCTTTAATTCCATAGAGGAATGAGATTTATTTTGCGTTTTCGATGTAGGAAATCGCTTGACCTACAGTCGCAATATTTTCTGCTTGATCGTCTGGAATTTGAATGTCAAATTCTTTTTCGAATTCCATGATCAATTCTACCGTATCTAATGAATCGGCACCTAAGTCGTTCGTGAAGCTCGCTTCAGTTACAACTTCATTCTCGTCAACACCTAGTTTGTCTACGATGATTGCTTTTACTCTTGATGCAATGTCTGACATAATTGTTAAGTTTTAGATTGGTTATCAAGTGGCAAAAATAAAACATTTTACTTTAAAACAAGGTTTTGACCCTAAAATGTACCCCCTCTTGAACTAAATTAAAACGTCCTTTTTTTGCCCACCTACCACTATGGGCTGTGATCCCTATGATGC